>DATAZJ010000413.1:0-5334 GCA_036272115.1 Rhodopila sp.
CGGATGGGGCGGCGCTGCTGAAGCGGCTGGTCGCTGAATCCGACGTGATGGTCGAGAACTTTCAGCCGGGGACGCTGGAGAAATGGGGCCTCGGCTACGATGTGCTGAGTGCGGTGAATCCTCGGCTGATTCTGGTGCGGATTTCTGGTTACGGGCAGACTGGCCCGTATAAGGATCGTCCGGGATTCGGGCGCATCGGCAATGCGTTTGGCGGCCTGTCGTTCCTGGCCGGGTATCCGGATCGGGCGCCGGTGACGCCGGGGTCCGCAACGATTCCTGATTACATGGCTGGGCTGTATGGCGCCCTGGGTTCGTTGCTGGCGTTGCAGGCTCGGGAGAAGACCGGACGCGGCCAGATCGTCGATATCGGGCTGTATGAACCGATCTTTCGTATCCTGGATGAGCTTGCGCCGGCGTTCTCCTACAAGGGCACGGTGCGCCAGCGCATGGGTCCGGGCACGGTCAATGTCGTTCCGCATAGTCACTATCCGACCAAGGATGGGCGCTGGATCGCGATCGCCTGCACAAACGACAAGATTTTCGCTCGCCTTGCCGAGGCGATGGGGCGGCCGGAACTGGCGAACGCGGACCGCTGGGGCACGCTGGCCGCTCGGGAACGCGATCGGGCAGTTGTGGATGAAACGGTCGGGGCGTGGACGGCGACACTGGATCGGGCGGAGCTGATGTTCCGTTGCGAAACAGGCCAGGTTCCCTGCGGTCCGGTCTATTCCGTTGATGAAATATTCGAGGACCCGCAATATGCCGCGCGGGGGAATATTCTGCGGGTGCCGGATTCTCGGGTCGGAGAACTGGCGGTGCCGAATTTGGTTCCACGGCTGACGGAGACGCCCGGTAAGGTCAACTGGCTGGGCATGGAACTTGGCGCTCACAACAGCGAAATCTATCAGGGACGGCTGGGTTTGTCGGACTCCGACATGGAACGGCTGCGGACGGATGGGGTGATTTAGCAACTCTTGGGAGGGGATTGATGGGCGCCGTAGAGTCGATCGAGACCGCAAGCGTCGATGAACTGCGTACGTTGCAATTGGACCGCATGCGGGATGTGGTGCGACGGGCGTATGAGCAGGTGCCACATTATCGGTCTCGGTTCGATGCGGCGGGCGTGCATCCGGACGATCTGCGGCGGCTGGAGGATATCAGCCGGTTTCCACTGACAGCAAAGGAAGACCTGCGGCAGAACTATCCGTTCGGCATGTTCGCGGTGCCGATGGACCGGATCGTGCGCATTCATGCCTCCAGCGGAACGACGGGCAAGCCGACGGTCTGTGGTTATACGAAGGCCGATATCGAGACGTGGTCGTTGCTGATGGCACGATCCATCAGGGCGGCGGGGGGACAGGCGTCGGACAAGATCCATGTGGCGTATGGGTATGGGTTGTTCACCGGCGGTCTGGGTGCGCATTACGGCGGCGAATATCTGGGTGCGGCGGTTATTCCTGTGAGTGGCGGGTTCACCGAACGGCAGGTGCAGATCATCAACGACTTCCGGCCCGACATCATCATGGTCACGCCGTCGTATATGCTGGCGATCGCCGATGAATTCGACCGGCAGGGGATCGACGCACGAGAATGCAGTCTGCGACTGGGCATTTTTGGTGCGGAACCCTGGGGTGACGGCATGCGCGCGGAACTGGAGCGGCGGCTGGGGCTGGAAGCGCTGGATGTCTATGGGTTGTCGGAGGTCATGGGACCCGGCGTCGCGCAGGAATGCGCCGATTCCAAGGGTGCCTTGACGATCTGGGAGGATCATTTCTTTCCGGAGATCATCGATCCGGCCACCGGCCAGCCGGCCGCGGACGGGGAGATCGGGGAACTGGTCATTACGACGCTGACCAAGGAGGGCATGCCGGTCATTCGTTATCGCACCCGCGATCTGACGCGGCTGCTGCCGCCCGCCACGCGGGCGATGCGGCGGATGGAGCGTATTGGCGGGCGTAGTGACGATATGCTGATTATCCGGGGGGTGAACGTGTTTCCCTCGGCGATCGAGGCGGTGCTGGCGAAGGACGCGAAGCTGGCGCCGCATTATGTGCTGGAACTGCGGCGACCGGGCAGCCTGGATGAACTCGATGTAGTGGTGGAGACGCGGGCCGCCCTGGGTGACGCTGAACGGGCGGACATAGAGCGGCGCGCGGAACATCAGATCAAGGTGTTCGCCGGCGTCACGACGAAGGTGCGAGCGGTGGAACCGGGCACGCTGGAACGATCGCAGGGGAAGGCGAAGCGCGTGCTCGATCTGCGGCCGAAAGGGTGATGCCGATGCTGACCAATCGTTCCGAACGGATGGCGTTCCTGCGCGACCATGTGGAATCGGTGTATGATCGTTTGACCAACGGATTGACTCGGTTCGTGCGGGTCGAAGACCTGGTGCTGCGCGCTGCCGAGGCCTATCCGGGGCTGGTGCCGACACGGGAGGCATTGGCCGACGAGACGGGGCGGAAGCTGAAGGACAAGCAAGGGCTGGAGATCGATCAGAGCCTGCTGCTGGCGCATATCCTGGCGAACCCTCGCTGCGGGACGCATCTGTGTCATGCGATGCTGCTGCCTCGGCCGGAAACGGCGGCGGCGTTGGTGACGCTGGATGCTCAGGGTTTTGTTGATCTGGGAGCGGTTCGGGTGGAGCGCCACGGGCGGGCGGCGCATCTGCTGAGCAGCAATCCTCGGTATCTGAACGCAGAAGACCAGGGCACCATCGAGGCGATGGAAATCGGGGTCGATGTTGCGATACTCGATCCCGGAACGGATATCGCGGTGTTGCGCGGGGAACCGGTGCAGCATGCTAAATATGCTGGGCGGCGGATCTTCGGCAGCGGTATCAACCTGACGCATCTGTATCATGGGACGATCCCGTTCGTGTGGTATCTGCAACGGGAACTTGGTTTCATGCACAAGTATTTCCGTGGTGTGGCGACGCCGGATGTGCTGCCGGACGATGTGAATGGCGTAGGTCGGGAAAAACCGTGGATCGCGGCGGTCGAGGGGTGGGCGATTGGCGGGCACTGCCAGATTCTGCTTGCCATGGACTATGTGCTTGCGACGCACGGTTCATTCATTACGTTGCCTGCACGGAAGGAGGGCATTATTCCTGGCGCTGCCAATCTGCGGTTGGCTCGGTTTACCGGGGATCGGTTGGCGCGGCAGTTGATCCAGGCTGAGCGACGGATTGAAAGCGACAGCGTGGAAGGTCGTTTGCTTTGCGATGAAATCATTCCGGATGGCGGGATGGATGATGCAATTGAAGATACGGTGGCGCTGCTGACCAGTTCTGGCGCGGTGGGGGCGATTGGTAATCGGCGGGCGCTTCGGGTGGCGGTTGAGCCGTTGGATTTGTTCCGGCGGTATTGCGCGGTTTATGCTCGGGAACAGGCGTCTTGTCATTTCAGCCCGGCGTTGGTGCGGAATTTGGAGCAGAATTGGGGGGCCGGGGACCGGGCGGGGTGAGGTGCCTGGGGATGGTGGAAGGCGTGGATGCCGACCTGCGTCGGCATGACGGTGTGTGTTGGGGATGCGGGGGACGCGAGGACGAGGGGAGGCGAGGACGGGGCGGTTGAGAGGACGGGGTCGGTGTTATAGGCCTCGGAAGCCGGTGGGGCGGTTGAAATGGGCGCGGGCTACGTAGGTGGCCTGGTTGTTTTGCAGGGCGGATACGTGGGAGTTGTACATCGCGACGTCCCGGAAGTAGCGGTCCAGGCGGCTGCCTTTTTTCGTTGGTGCGGACAGGGAGTTTTGGAATAGCAGTTCCACTGCCTGGCGGGCCAGGCCGCCGGCTTGCTGGGCGAGCGCCCATAGGCGCAAATTGTCCTCGACGGTGAATGGGGTGCGGTCGCGGGCCCAGGCTCGGCAGTGGTCCATGTAGCGGTCGGCGACGCCGTACAGGATCGTTTCGGCGGCCTCGGTCATCGACATTGCGAGGCCGAAGGGGCGCAGGTAGTCGGGATGATCGGCCCAGAGCAGGGTTGGATCGGCCAAGGAACGGTTGCGTAGCATTAACGTTTCAAATTCGTCCAACGCGGCCCAGGCGGCGCCGACGACCACTGATACCAGGGAGCAATGATACGGTCCCATCATGCGGCCAAGATACATCGGGTTGCCGTGCAGGCGGGTGCCTTCGGTGCCGTTCTCCATTCCGTCAGGCCGAGCGCCCATCCAGTCGAGGCGGATGACCATGTGGTGGGGGACGAAGACGTCTCGGGCGCGGGCGCTGTGGGAGCCGCTGGCGCGCATGCCCAGGGTGCGGTCGCCGCCCCAGTCGTCGAGGACCTCGAACGATGCCCGTGGGATCACGACCTGGCGCGGGTCCCCTGCCCCGTCCAGCGTGGCGCCGCACAGCAGATGGGTCGCGTAGGGAATGCCGGAGCAATAGTTCCACTGGCCGTTCAGAATGTAGCCGCCGTCCACCGGTTTCAGCGTGCCCATGGTGGCGGGGCGGTGCGGGGCGATGAAGTGCCCGTCGGCGCCGAAAAGTTCGCGCTGCGCCTGCTCCGGCCAATGCGATCCGACGACATAGGCGTGGGAGCCTCCGAGGGACAGGCACCAGCCGGCGGCGGGATGGCCTCGGGCGATCTCGACGATCAGGCGGTAGTTGGTGCGCAGTTCAAATTCATAGCCGCCGAACAGGCGGGGCTGGGTGACGCGGTAGAAGCCGGCCTGACGGAAGGCCTCGTGGATTTCGGGGGAGTAGGCGCCGCGTTCGTCGGCTTCGTCCTGCTGCGCACGTAACAGGGGGCGCAGGGCGATGGCACGCTGCCACAGACGGTCTTGGGTCATGTCGGGTTCGGGGACCGGGATGGGGGGTGGTCGGGTCACGTGGCTTGCTCCGGTGTGTCGGGGATGGACGATTCGGGTGTGCGGGCGGGCGGGTCAAGGGCGTTTGTGGGTTGCATTATGCAATCTTCGTATCCATTGTGGGGTTAGTATCGTCATGCAACTCATGGAGACTTTCATGCGACTGAACGGCAAGACCGCCCTGATCACGGGCGGCAACAGCGGCATCGGGCTGGCGACCGCCAAGATTTTCGTCGAAAATGGGGCGAAGGTGGCGATCACCGGGCGCGACCAGACGACGCTGGATGAGGCTGTCGCCAGTCTGGGGCCGAATGCGATGGCATTTCGTGCCGACATC
The DNA here is from genome assembly GCA_036272115.1 of Rhodopila sp. Classification (GTDB taxonomy): domain Bacteria; phylum Pseudomonadota; class Alphaproteobacteria; order Acetobacterales; family Acetobacteraceae; genus Rhodopila. The sequence continues at coordinate 5,144 of DATAZJ010000413.1, forward strand.
ATGGATGCGGCGGCCAATGAGGCGGCGATCACGGCGGCGGGCGAGGCGCTCGGTCATCTGGATATCGTGGTGGCGAATGCGGGGATCGCCGGTGGGACGCCGGTCGGGGGCACCTCGGCGGAGCAGTTTGCGCGGATCATGGGGACCAATGTGACCGGGGTGTTCCTGACAGTGCAGGCGGCGGCGCCGTA
>DATAZJ010000414.1:0-2794 GCA_036272115.1 Rhodopila sp.
CCGCGGCCAGGTACGGCACCGATGTCAGCCAGCCGATCCCGACGATGCCGATATGCGACCCGGTCTTCAGCATCGACGGCAGCCACAGGATGAAGCCGTAGACCCCCACGCTCCAGAACAGGTATTGCGCGGCCAGCAGCATCACCGCCGGGGTCAGGAACGCCTCCCGATAGCTCCGCACCGGCGTGATATGACGCTGTTCCTCGGCCAGCCGAACCTCGATCCCGTCCCGTTCGCCTTGGGTCAGCCAACCGGCGGTGCGCGGCGAGTCATCGACCAGGCGCCACCACACGACGGCCCACAGCACCGAGGGCAGGCCCTCGGCGATGAACATGCCGCGCCAGCCGATACCGTGTGCCAGGTAGCCCGACAGCACCGACATCCACAGCACGGTCACCGGGTTGCCCAGGATCAGAATGGTATTGGCACGCGACCGCTCCGGCGCGGTGAACCAGTGCGACAGCAGGATCAACAGCGCCGGCATCACCGCGCTCTCGACCGCGCCCAGCAGGAACCGGTCGAGGAAAAGCAACGGCAGGCTATGGATCAGCCCGAGCGCGGACGCCAGCACGCCCCAGGCGATCATGCTCCACAGGATCAAGGTCTTGGCGCTGCGCCGTTCCGCGTAGGCGGCACCCGGAATCTGAAACAGGAAATACCCGAGGAAGAACAGCGCCCCCAGCAACGCCAGGGCGCTGCTGTCGATATGCAGATCCCGAGCCATCCCCGCGGCCGCCCCGAAGCCGTAATTCGCCCGGTCGACATAGGCGAAGCTGTAGGTGACGAAGATCGCCGGCAGCAGCCGAAGCCAGCGCCGGCGCGTGGGATGGCCCGAAGCGCTTTCCATATCGCCCTCCTGCCGCATCGCCCGGCCGTCGCTCGCCTTAGCCGGGGTGCCCGCCGAACCCGTGGCCGCCACCACCGTGGCCGCCGGGGTGTCCCGCGCCGCCTCCGAAGGCGTGTGCGGCAGGGCCGTGACCACCGCCATGGTTCCAATGGCCGCCCGGGCCGTGGCCGCCCGCCCAATGGCCGCCCGCCCCGTGACCGCCGCCCCAGTAGCCGCCCCTCCCATAGCCGCCGCGCCAATAGGGGCCACCGACGTATCCGCCTCCCCAGCCGTCATAGCCGTAACCGTAGGACGGGTAGTATCCGGCACCGGGCGCATACCCGTAATTGTAGCCATATCCGTACCCGTAAGGGCCGGCGGGCGCGGCGACACAGCCGGACAGCGCAATCGCCGACAACCCGATCAGGCAGGCCTTCAAGGACAAGCGTGCGTATTTCACGTTGTCTCCTCCTTGCATTGGTTCTGGTCCACGTCCGAACATGGGGGCATCGCGCCCCATTCCCCAAACAAATCCCCGCCACCAGCGATGCCGTCCCCCGCCGTTCAGGGTTCGCGGCGTCGAGAACAAGGGTGGCGGCCCAGGCTCAGACACGGCCACCGACATCGCCGCCGGCGGTCCGATTTCCCGCTTGGGAGCAAATCCAGCTCGCGCGTCCTACGCCCGGCGAGCGTTGTTTTTCCTGCACATGCAAGGTGGCACCCGCGCGTTCGCCCATTCCGCCATCATTTTCATCACGGAGAAGGTGGAGAACCACGGAGCGCCACGGAGCGTTGCCGTGCCACCCCGCAGGTGTCGGCCGAACGCACCACGGGCGATCGAGGCGCGTCGCCTCATCCGTCCATGACCGCCGGAATCGTTCTGCCGCAGCGCCAGCCAGCCCACCACCGAACCCGCCGACCCGCGCATGAACGGCGCTCCAGCAGGCTTCCCCTTCAACGCCGCCGCGTCACGCCCCGCGGCGCCACGCCGGATGGCCTGACATTCTTCTCCGTGGCCCTTCGTGGCTCTCGTGCTTCCTCCGTGATAAAAATGATGGAGGAATGAACGAACACGCGCGATCCGCCCTCCCTCGGTCCGGCGGAAAACGCCCTCAACCAAACCAAAACCAAACGCGGCGACACAGGCACAGACCGCCATCGACGCCAACCGGCAACGCCGCCGCGCGCCGACCCTGCACGCAACGGCCCAGACAGCCCCTTCAGCAGACGGCCCCCTCCAGCAGACGGCCCCGATTATGCGCCGACCTTGGCCTCGATACGGTCCCAGATCGCCTTTTCGATATGCACCCCGTCGAACCGGGCGATCTCCTGCAACCCCGTGGGCGAAGTGACATTGATCTCCGTCAGGTAATCGCCAATCACGTCGATGCCGACAAAGATCATGCCCTGCTCACGCAAGATCGGTCCGATCGCCTTGCAGATCTCCAGGTCGCGCGCGGTCAGCGGCGATTTTTCCGGCCGTCCGCCGACATGCATGTTGGACCGGGCCTCGCCCTCGGCGGGGACGCGGTTGACGGCGCCCATCGGCTCGCCATCGACCAGGATGATGCGTTTATCGCCCACCCGCACCGCGGGCTCATAGCGCTGGAACATCAACGGTTCGCGCGACCGGGCAAAATGCATCTCCAGCAGCGAGCCCAGATTCTCGTCGCCGGGCTTGATGCGGAACACGCCGGCGCCGCCATTGCCGAACAGCGGCTTGACGATGATGTCCTTGTACTCCGTTCGGAACGACCGGATCGCCTCCACGTCCCAGGTGATCAGTGTCGGCGGCATCAGGTCGGGGAAATGCGTGACCAGGATCTTCTCCGGCGCATTGCGCACCGCGGCCGGGTCGTTCACCACCAGCGTGCCCGGCTGGATATGCTCCAGCAGATGCGTCGCGGTGATGTACGCCATGTCAAATGGCGGATCCTGCCGCATCAGCACGACGTCCATGGACCCGAG
>DATAZJ010000415.1:0-5513 GCA_036272115.1 Rhodopila sp.
CATCGACAGGCCGGCGAACAGCAGCAGCAGGCGGAGAAGGACCACCGTCATCTGGGGCGGGTCAGTATGGCGAGCAGCAGGCTGACCGGCATCATCACCAGCAGGACGTGCACCAGGGTGAAGCCCAGCACGCCGATGGACAGGGTGACGACAGCGGTGACGGCGATCGGGATCAGGCCACGGATATTGCGCTGGGCGAGGCGGACTCCGGTGCCGAGGTTGAGGCCGATGGCGACCGCGCCCATGCCGCCGAGGGCGGTGCTGACCCAGGCGCCGCCGGCGTGGCCCTGGCTGTGCAGATACAGCGTGCCCAGAATCAGCACGATGATGACGGGCAGGGTGACCAGGCCGAACAGGCAGGCGAGCGCGCCGGCGGTGCCGCGCATCTGGGTGCCGATGAACACCGCGAGGTTGACGTTGGTGGCGCCGGGGACAAGCTGCGACAGGGCGTAGCCGGACAGGAACTGCTTATCGTCGAGCCAGGCTTTTTTCTGCACGACCTCCAGCCGCGTCCAGGCGGACAGGCCGCCGCCGACGCTCATCATGCCGATGGTGGCGAAGCTGAGGAACAGCGCGGCCAGGGTCGGGCGGCCAGAGGGCAGCGCGGCGGGTTCGGCGGTGGCTGGTGGGGTCCCCATCGGTGCATTCAAGCCTGTCTGGTGTAGGGTGGACAGAGGGAACAGGAGGCGGGTGATGGAGTATCGGTCTTTGGGGCGCAGCGGGTTGAAGGTTTCGCCGTTATGCCTGGGCACGATGATGTTCGGCGGTGCGACGGACGACGCGACGGCGGGGCGCATCGTGAGCCGAGCGCGCGATCAGGGGGTGAATTTTATCGACTCCGCTGACGGTTATAATGGCGGCAAGTCGGAGGAGGCGGTGGGACGGGCGATCCGCGAGCACCGGTCGTGGTGGGTGCTGGCGACGAAATGCGCCAATCCGACGGGGCAGGGGCCGAATGCGCGCGGGCTGTCGCGGCGGCATGTGCAGCATGCGGTGGAGGCGAGCCTGCGGCGGCTGGGCGTCGAGGAAATCGACGTGCTGTATCTGCATAAAGAGGATCACTCGACGCCTCTGGCGGAGACGGTGCGGGTGCTGGGCGATCTGATCCGGGCGGGGAAGATCCGGTATTTTGGAGTGTCGAATTACCGTAGTTGGCGCGTGGCGGAGATCTGCCGGCTGTGCGACGAGGCGGGGATCGACCGGCCGGTGGCCAGCCAGCCGCTATACAACGCGCTGAACCGCGAAGTGGAGGTGGAGCACCTGCCGGCTTGCGGGTATTTCGGGCTTGGGGTGGTGCCGTACAGCCCGCTGGCTCGGGGGGTGCTGACGGGGAAGTATGTGCCGGATGTGCCGCCGCCGGCGGGGACTCGGGCGGGGCGGCAGGACCGGCGGATGCTGGAGTCGGAGTGGCGGACGGAGAGCCTGCATATCGCCCGGGAGATCGCGGAGCATGCGCGGGCGAAGGGGGTGACGCCGGGGCAGTTCGCGATGGCGTGGGTGCTGAACAACGGGTTGGTGACGGCGGCGATCGGCGGGCCGCGGACCGAGGCACAGTGGGAGGATTATGTCGAGGCGCTGTCGTGCCGGCTGGATGCGGCGGATGAACGGCTGATCGACCGGCTGGTGTCGCCGGGGCATCCGTCCACGCCGGGGTATAACGATCCGTCCTATCCGATCGAGGGGCGGGTGGCGCGGTAGGGCCAGGGGGGGCTTTGCCCGCTTGGTCGGTTCGTGGGCCAGGACCATCGGGGGCGGAGGGTTTGAAACCCGGTTTGGGGGGCGTCGCTTTGTTGTGCGCGTGTACGCTTCGCACGAGGTGGGTTGGGGGCAGAGGCGTGGTCTTGTGCCAATTGCCCTTGTTGTTGACCCATCGGCACCGCCGTGCAACCGTCGTGGTGGGCGACGGATCGCCGTCTATGGCTTTGTTTTTGCGGGAAGAAGGCGTGGATGCCGACCTCCGTCGGCATGACGGGTGGGGTCAACCGGAGAGTCTGCACCAACGCCGGTTGGTCATATGCCAGCATGCCTGAAGAGTGACATACTGACACTGGCCTCTCACCGTCATGGTGGGCGAGGGCCCGACGTCTATGGCTTTGTTTTTGCGGGAGAAAGGCGTGGATGCCGACCTCCGTCGGCATCACGGGTGGACGGGTCGGCATGACGGGTGGACGGTGCGGCATGACGGGTGGACGGGGCGGTATCGACGCTGGCGGGTGTTACTTCCATGACCACGACCACGCCTCGGGCACGGGGCCGCCTTTGTAGTCGACGGGGTCGGCTTTCAGGTTGGGCACGCGGAGGCTCTGGCGGACCATTTCGGGGATCATCACCGAGGCGATTGCCCGGCCCAGGCATTCGTGCAGGCCGTATCCCAGCAGGAATTGGTTGCCTGGTCCTCGGGTGGGGTCGAAATCGTCGGGGTTGGGCAGGGCTTGGGGGTCGAACATGGCGGCGTGGGTGACCGCCAGGACCGTGGTGCCTTTGGCGATCGGGGCCTGGTAGGATTGGCCGCGGCCCAGCACGGTATCCTGTTCGCACATGCGGAAGAAATAGGGGAACGGCGGCTTGAAGCGGAGTGCCTCGGTCACGTAGCCGTCCACCGCGGTTGGGTCGCCGGTCATCGCGGCGGCGCGGGCCCTGGCCAGGATGTCGGGGTGCTGCATCAGCCAGTCCAGCGCGTTGACGACGCAATGCGACGTTGTTTCCACCGCGCCGATCAGCAGGCCGCCGACGTTTTGCACGATGCGCGCCAGGTCGAAGTCGACCGCCTTGGTCTGTGACAGGGCCACCAGGCGGGACACGGAATCATGGCCGTGGATGCCCATCTTGGCCTCGGCTTCGCGGGTGCCCACAAGGGCCAGGAGGTAGGCGGCCATCTCCACGCTGACCAGTTCCCGCCGGTGGACGATCGCGGCGGGATCGGGCCAGATGATCGAGTCGAAGGGCTGGTTCCAGAACGCATCCATCTGGTTCCAGTACGACCACTGGCCCATCGCCGCCGGGTCGCCATGGGCGTAGCCGAACCATTCCTGGGTCAGAGCGATGGGCACCGCTCGGGCCAGGCCTTGGACGGCATCGATGGCGCCGTTGGCGGCGGCGAGCAGGGCGGCGGTCTTGTTCGCGACCCAGGTGCGGATGGCGGGGACTTCCTCGAAATCGAGGATGGCGCGCATGATCGATTTCTCGCGCCAGTGCACGGCGGTGTCGTCCTGTGCCATCCAGTAGGAGCCCTGCTTGGGCTTGTAGAGCGCGACGCTGAACAGGTCGTAGCGTGCCAGGATTTCGGTGCAGTCGGTGAAGCGGGTGGCCAGGGTGACCTCCGGCATCGGCAGGATCGGACGGTCCTGGCGCAACTCGGCGAAGAACGGCAGCGGTTCGTTGAAGAGCCAGCCGCGCACGAGGGGCCAGCGTTGGGCCTCGGGGGTTGCATCGAAGCGTTGAAGGTATGTTGGCATGTCGAGCCCCCGGTGCGTTCGCGACCATTACTGTCGGTGAATGTCCTGAACTCTGGTCGAATGGTTTTCCCCGGTCAATCGCCGTGTGTTGTGGACAGGCGGGCAACTGTCCCCACATGGGATGCATGTGTGCCGATGCCCCCGCGGTTTTGTGGTTCCGCGATGATCTCCGCCTGACCGACCATGCCGCGCTGCTTGCGGCGATCGAGAGCGGGCGCCCGGTGCTGCCGGTGTTTGTCCTGGATGATGCCGGCGCGGGACGGTGGGCGTTGGGCGGGGCGGCGCGCTGGTGGCTGCATCACAGCCTTGCGGCGCTGGGGCGATCGCTGTCGGAGCGTGGTGCGGGTTTGGTGCTGCGGCGCGGTGACAGTGTGGCGATCATCTCGGAGCTCGCCGGTTCGGGGGAGGTTTTTACCGGCGGTTCGGCCGATCCGGCTGCTCGTCTGGTGGATAAGGCGGTGGCCGAGGCGCTGAATGGCCGGCTGCACCGGATGCGCACGACGACGCTGTTTCCGCCGGACGCGGTGCGCACCAAGGCCGGCGGGGCGTACAGCGTGTTTACGCCGTTTGCCCGAGCGTGTCTGGAATTGGGGGGGCCGAGGGTGTTGGCGGCGGCGGCGGACCGGATTCCGATGGCGGAGGTGGCGCGGTCGGACCGGCTGGAGGATTGGGGATTGCTGCCCGGCAGGCCGGACTGGGCTGGTGGGCTGCGGGATGCGTGGACTCCGGGGGAGGCTGGGGCGACGGAGCGGGCGGAGGCGTTCCTGGCGGATGGTCTGGCGGGGTATACGACGGCTCGGGACCGGCCGGCGGCGGATGGGACGTCGATGCTGTCGCCGCATCTGCGGTTCGGGGAAATCTCGGCGGCGCGGCTTTGGCATATGGCGCGCGGGCGGCCGAATGGGGCGTCGCGGGAGGGGTTCATCCGGCAATTGCTGTGGCGGGAGTTCTGCGCGCATTTGTTGTGGCATCACCCGGACCTGGCCGAGGAGCCGCTGAAGACGGAATTCGGTGGTATGCCGTGGCGGGATGACGGGGCGTCGCTGGCGGCGTGGCAGCAGGGGCGGACCGGGGTGCCGATCGTCGATGCCGGGATGCGGCAGTTGTGGCAGACCGGCTGGATGCACAATCGCGTCCGGATGGTTGTCGCCAGTTTCCTGGTCAAGCACCTGATGATCCGCTGGCAGGACGGCGAGGCGTGGTTCTGGGACACTCTGGTGGATGCCGACCTGGCGAATAATGCGGGCAACTGGCAGTGGGTCGCGGGGTGCGGTGCCGATGCCGCGCCGTATTTCCGGATTTTCAATCCGGTGCTGCAGGGGCGGAAATTCGATGCCGAGGGGGATTATGTCCGGTATTTTGTCCCCGAATTGAAGGATCTGGACGCGCGGTATGTGCATGCGCCCTGGGAGGCGCCCTCGGAGGTGCTGGCTGGGGCGGGGGTGGTGTTGGGGCGGACTTATCCTCGGCCGATCGTGGATTTGGGGGTGGGGAGGGCTCGGGCGCTGGAGGCTTATGCGGGGATCCGGGGTGGTGGGTGATTGTGTTTGGGGTTGGGGTTGGGGTGATCTTTGGACGGGGGGTGGGCCGCAGGAATTTGGGGACACGGATGGGTTGGATCGCATGATCGTGGTTGGATGGTCGACGTCCGGGATGCGCTGGTTTATTTCGTTTTCGGGGCGTGTCAAAGAATTTATTTGCGTTTATTTGCGTTTATTTTCGGTTAGGAGTTCTTGCTTTTACTGATGAGGCCGTTGTTTGGCGACGGCGTGCCGATTCAGATGCAATTGCCGGGGAGGGGCGCGGGATGGTTTCTGGGGAGGCGCGAGATTGTTCTTTCTGTAGCATAGCAAGTTATATGTTGGTCCTAAGTTGTGGTTATCAGTTCTTTATAGTTATGTATGTGGTGACGAGGGTATCCAGCCCACTCGGTTGGGGCGGCAAAGGCGTGGATGCCGACCTTCGTCGGCAAGACGGGGTGGCCGTGACGGGGTGGCCGTGACGGGGGTGGCCGTGACAGGGCTGGCTGTGGCGGGGGTGGCCGTGACGGGGGTGGCT
>DATAZJ010000416.1:0-1701 GCA_036272115.1 Rhodopila sp.
CCCCCCCGCCATGCCGACGCCCCCCGTCATGCTGACGAAGGTCAGCATCCACGCCTCCCGCCGTTCCAACCATCCGCTGTCCCAACCAAAGGCACGGACCGCGGCCCGCGCCGCCCCCAAGACGGTAGCAGCCCAATGCAAACGCAAACCCCCTTAACGAGCACGCACCAGCATCCCCGCCACCGTATCGGCCAACTGCCCCAGCGCCGAACTCATCGCCCCCACCAGCGCGCCCGTCGTCGCGCCGGTCGGCCGCACCGTGAACCTCACCCCCCGCGACGCGACGTGCTTTCCGTCCACCGCGACCTGCGCCGCCAGCAGCACCGCCCCATCGCGATCGAGGTCGAACCGTTGCAGATTGATCTCCACCGTCGCATCCGGCGGCGTCGATATGGCGCCGGCATCGCCATACACCGTGGCACCGGGCAGACGCTGGTTCAGTTCCTCCACCAGGATGCGCCCCATCATCGAATCCAGCGGCTCGCCCCACCATTCGTTGGACAGCACGTCCATCCGGTAACCCTCGGACGACCGCACGATCTGCGAGCGTTCCAGGTAACGCGGAATGCCGATGGCACGCAGTTGTACCACCCGCGGTGCCCCGGACAGGGTAGCCCCGGAGACCGGCGCCAGCACATACAGCACCGGGTTGGGTGACGCGCAGGCCGAAGGCAACGCCGCCAGCGCCAGCAAGGCAAACCGCCTGGATAAAATCATCGGCCCCCCAAGATCATGTCTATTCCGATCATTGCACGCCCTGATCGGTGCGGCCGCGGATCAGCGCTTCTGGGTGGCGTGACAGCAGGTCGGCCAGCACCCGGATCGACCGCGCGGCGTCGGTCAACTGCATCATCAGCCGGGTCGCATCCCGGCTGAAGCCGGAGTCGCCGCCATAGCCGGTCTGCAACGATCCGATCAGCTTGTCGGTGCGCTGCACCGTGGATTGCAACTCGCTGGCAATGACCGGCAGCCGTTTCATCGCCGGCGTGACGCCCTGGTTCAGGTTGTTCACCAGAACATGCGCACTCGCCAGCGTCGTCTTCAGTTCCGACACCGACTGTTCAAGGTCCTTGTCGTTCACCAGCGTATTCGCCCCGGCCAGGGTCTGGTCGAGATTCTTGCCGATCGATTCGAATGGGATACTGTTCAGCCGGTTCATCAGACTGGCCGCCGCCGTGGCGATGTCATCCGAACCGCCGCCCAGGACCGGGATGACATAGGTATCACCCTGCTTGCCAAGCTCGCCGGCGCCGGCATGCGGATAAATGTCGATCGCGAGCTGTTTCTGCCCGGTCAGGATATTGCCGCTCTGCAGCTTCACCCGCAGGCCCCGCCGCACCAGCCCGCTCAGCCGCTCATCGAGATCGCCATCCGACGGCAGGTCCAGCTTGGCGATGCGTTCCGGCTCCAGGGTGAAATGCACCGGCACCAGCACGTTGTCCGCCGCCTTGTCGTAGATCAGCGAAACACTGGTGACCTCACCGATCTTCTGTCCGCGCAAGGTGACCGGCGATCCCGCTGCCAGACCGGTGACCGAACCGGTGAAATTGGCGACGAACGGCAGGCTGCGCTTGAAGGTAGCGTCATCCGCGGCGTCTTTCGACTGAAACAGCTTGAACGGCTGGTTGGCCTGGCTTTCCTCGACGATCTGCGGATCGTCGGGCGTGTCGAACGCGATCCCGCCGAACACCACCGCGCGCA
>DATAZJ010000417.1:0-12698 GCA_036272115.1 Rhodopila sp.
TCAGGCGCCGGCCCGATGCGCCGATTCAGGCCCCAGCAAATATGTGCCTGAGGGCGGGCAGGAGTCAGCGGCCCGGTTGCGCCATCAGCCCGGTGAACATCGGATTGCCGCGCAGGAAAGCGAAGTCCTGTTCATAGAACTCCTCGATGAACGACACCACGCGTCGTACCGTCAGCAGGTGGCGCAGGTCATAAGGCGATGGGTTGACCTGGCCGACATCCACCGCTGGCAGGCCAAGCGCGGTGAAGGCCAGCGGCATGACCCGGCCCTCGGAATCCAGCGGCAGAATCGTGCGTGGCACGACACGGTCGCCCAGTCGGATGAACCAGATCTAAGAAGATGAAGCGCCGAGCGTGTGAAACGATCATCCCGCTATCCTCGCGTTGATTCACTCAAAGGCAGCAAAGCGACGTGAGCATAGGTGGCGGGAGCGATTCTCGCCCACGGTTGGTTTCAACCGCCGTGGTCCAGGTGGCCGTCCGACAGACGGCGCAAGGCATCATAGATCTTCCGGTCGATCTCGATACCGTCGTGCATAAGGCGCTCCCGTGTCCTGTAGCCCCGTTCGCCGGGTATCCGGATTTCCGTCACACCCGCCTGGCGCGGCGTGGCCTTGATCACTTCGATCCGCCGGGTGACTTCCTGCCGGTATTCCGCCAGCGGCAGAAACAGATCCGGCTTGAACGCAATGAACATATAGCCGCTGACCAGGTCCTCGGATCGTGTCCTGGCGGTCAACGCGCCCAGCGCGTCCATGGCCAGAGCGAGGCCGAAGCCCTTATAGCCACCCTCTGGCCCGCCGAACGGCAGCAACGCGCCCCGCAGTGCCACACCTGCGTCGGTCGTCGGCTGCCCGTCCGGCCCGATCGCCACACCCTCCGGGATCGGCGTGTCAAGACGCTCCCGGAACTTCAGGTCGGTGCCCATGAACGCCGAGGTGCCCATGTCGATCACCAGCGGGTCGCCCTCGGTCGGGAAGCCAAAGGCAATCGGATTCGTGCCCAATGCCGGCGCCGCGCCGCCAAACGGCGCCACCGCCGGCGGCGACGACACCGTATGGATGCCGACCATGCCGGCTCGGGCGATCATTTCGCAGTAATAGGCGCTGCGCCCCGTCATCCACGCGTTGGCAAGACAAACAATCGCAAGTCCTGCGGTTTTCGCGCGCTCGATCGTCACCTCGGTGGCGCGGTACGCCGCGATCATGCCGCTGTTGTTGCCGCCATCCAGCATGGCGGTCGATCCCGTTTCCCGCAGCACCGAGACAGGCTGCCGAGGCCGCTTGAACTCCTTCGCATCCACGACGTTCAGCAGTTTCGGCAGGCCGGAATATTCGTAGCCGCACAGCGCCGCGTCCAGCACGTGATCCGCCAGGATGCGCGCGTCGTCATCGTCATATCCGGCGCCCCGCATCGCCGCCTCGCTCAGCCCCCGCGCCTCGGCGACCGTCAGGTGGACACGATCCTCGCGGGTTCCGTGGGTCATCCTGGCATCCTCGATTAAACTGTTGCGTTTGATATTACGATCGCCCGACAGCGGCCTCAGCGCCGAGGCTCCAGCGCGAACGTCGCCTTGAAGTCCCGATGTCCCGCCGTGATGTGCGCCTGCATCGCCTTGGCGGCCTTGCGCGCATCCTGTTCCTTCAGCGCCTTCAGCAGTTCGGCGTGCTCGTCCAGCACGCGCGGCGGCCGGCCGGGAATCGACCCCAGCAGGTCGAACGGATATTTCGCCCACAGCACACGTACAAACTCCAGCGTGTGCGCCAAATCCGCGTATTCGTACAGGCGGAAATGAAACCGGAAATTGTTGCCCCGGATATCCTCGCGCGAATTGCTGGCAAGTGCGGAACGGATATTCTCATTCAGTGCGATCAGCCCGTTCACGTCACCCGGTGACATGTTCCGCGTCGCGGCGGCGGTCAGCTTGCCCTCCAGCGTCATCCGCAGGTCATACAGTTCATCGACCTGGTCAATCTGGAACGGCGCAACAATGGCACCGCGGTGGGAGGAGACATGAACATACCCCTCGGCTTCCAGCAGGCGCAGTGCCTCGCGCACCGGCGTGATCGAAACGTTCAGCATCTTCGCCAGTTCGGCCTGCTTGAGCTTCTGCCCGCGCACCACCCCACCGGCGATGATCTTTTCGCGCAACAACTCGGCGACCTGATGTTCCTTGGTCTGGATCGGCGCAATGCTCCACGTCTGCCCGAGCGGCCGGGGTTCAGCCGGTTTGGCGGTATCGCTTGCAAGACCACGCTTGGTTGAAACAGCCATGTCCAGGCCCTTTATGGGAAGTTCATTACAAAAACCTATAGCCCACCCGCGCCGAACGCAACTCAGCAACCGCGCGCAAGGCGTGGTTGCCGTTCGAGTTGCAACGGGTAGTGACGCTGGAATTCCTGCCATCCGTTCAGGATGTGGTAATGCATGGCACGCGCGGCGGATCGCGGGTCTTTCGCATGCAGGGCCGCCAGCAGGATTTCATGCTCCCGCGCCACGGCCGGCAGCCGGCTCGGCATGATCGTCATCAGGTCGAAGGGAAAGCCGGCCCATAGTGTCTGCACTTCGGCCAGCAGATCCGGGCGGTCGGCGAAACGGTACAGCGCCACATGAAAGCGATAATTGTGCCGTTGCGCGTTTGGCAGGTCGTACCGGCGCTGAGCCTCCACCATTTCCTCTTCAATACGATCCAGCAGCCGCAGCCCGAACGTGGTCAGCCGCCGCGTCGCCAGGCGCGTCAACTGCACCTCCAACGGCAGGCGGCGTTTGAACAACTCTTGCGCCTCCAGACACAGCGGCGCGACGACAGTGCCACGCGTCGAACGCATCAGGAAGCCATCCTCGCGCAGCCGCACGAAGGCCGCCCGCACCAGGCTCTGCGGCGCACCGAAATCCCGAGCGGTATCCCGCACGGTCAACGGTTGGCCGCGCCGCAGCCAACTGGCGATGATCCATTCGCGCAACCGTTCGGCCACCAGGTCGACCGTCGAGGTCGCCGCCAGCCCGCGGAAGCCACGATTGGCATGCAAAGCCGTCACCTTGCCGTCGTTCACCGGCCGCGTCCTCCACCATTGCCCAGGCGTCGGCCGGTATAGTCTGGTTTGGCACCGCCCCCCAAGCCCCGACACGAATTGCCCGCCATCCACCGGATGTGCCACGCTGAACCGCGATACAGAAGGATGTCGGCGTTGACAGTTACCGAACAACTCAGCCGTTTTGTCGCGGCCTCGGCACGGGACAGTATCCCGCCGGCCGTTTGGCACGAAGGCAAGCGCTCGCTGCTGAATTTCATAGGCTGTGCCCTGGGCGTCGCCCACACCCCTCCGGTCGAGATGGCCGTGCAGGTCCTGTTGCCCCTCTCCGGCACCGATCGCGTCACCCTTATTGGCCGCACCGAACGCCTCGATCCGGTCAGTGCATCCTTCGTCAACGCCATCGGCGGCAACCTGCTCGACTATGACGATACCCACCTGCGCACCGTCATCCACCCGACCGCGCCCGTCGCACCCGCGGTGCTGGCGCTGGCGGAACAGCGAGGCTTGTCCGGTTCGGCGGCGCTGCACGCCTTCATCCTCGGCTCCGAGGTCGCCTGCCGCATCGGCAACGCGGTCTCACCCGGTCACTACGCCCGCGGCTGGCACATCACGTCCACCTGCGGCGTCTTTGGCGCCGCCGCCGCTGCCGCGAAACTGCTTGGCTTCGACGCTGAACGGACCGCCCACGCATTGGGCATCGCCGCCAGCCAATCGGCCGGCATCGTCGAGAATTTGCCCAGCGCCGCCAAGAACGTCAGCGTCGGCAACGCCGCCCGCAACGGCCTGTTCGCCGCCCTGCTGGCGGAGGCCGGCTACACCGCCGCGCCATCCGCCATCGAAGGCGCACTCGGCTGGGCTCGGGCCATGGGTGACGAACCCGATGTCGCCACTGCGCTATTCGGCCTGGGCGAACAATGGGAACTGGCAACGAACACCTACAAACCCTATCCGGCGGGAATCGTGATGCATGCGGTGGTCGATGCCTGCCTGGCACTGCGCCGCGAACATCGCCTGACATCGGCTGACATTGCCGAGATCACCATCTCCGGCAATCAGCTTCTGCTCGATCGCGGCGACCGCACGGTTGCCAACGACCGCGACGCCCGTGTCAGCATCCACCATTGCGCCGCCGTCGCCTTCCAGTGCGGCCGGGCAGGGCTGTGGGAATTCACCGACGCCGCGGTCCACGACCCGGCGGTCACCGCGCTGCGAGCGCTGACACGGGCTCGCCTGGACGCCAATAGCCCACGCGGCGCCGCCACCGCCACCGTGCACACCCGCGACGGCCGATCGCTGACAACAACCGTCACCCACGCCAAAGGCAGCACCGCCGATCCACTCACCGACGCCGAAATCGAGGCGAAGCTGCGCGACCTCGCCCAGCAGGGCAATTTCGCCGGTTCCGTCGACAACGTGATCGCTCTGATCTGGCAATTGGATACGGCGGCAACCATCACCCCCCTGGCCACCGCATTAACCTGAGGATCAAGTCATGCTGCCACAGGCCGAAGATTTCCGCGCGGAGGCAAACGAACTGCACGCCTTGCTCGCCACTCTCAAGGAGACCGACTGGCAGCGGCCCACTCTGTTCAAGGCCTGGACAGTCAACGACATCGTGCAGCATCTGCACGACAGCGACCTGATGGCGGCGGCCTCCGTCGCCGGCCCCGAACCCTTCACCCGCCTGCGGACCCAGATCCAGGCTGCACGCGACACGGGCATGACCCGGGTCGAGGAAGCCCGCCAACGCCTGGGCTCGCTGACAGGACGGCGCCTGCTCGACCGCTGGCAGGCCGTCATGACCGATCTCTGCAACAGCCTCTCCGCGCTGCCGCCAAACGCTCGTTTGACCTGGTACGGCCCCGACATGGGCGTCCGCATGTTCGCCACCGCACGCCAGATGGAGACATGGGCGCACGGCCAGGCGATCTACGACCTGATGGGCGCGAAACGACAGTCGACGGACCGGCTGCGCAATATCGCCGAAATCGGCGTGCGCACCTACGGCTGGACCTTCGCCAATCGTGACCAACCTGTTCCCGGACCCGCGCCCCACGTGCGCCTTGCCGGTCCATCGGGCGTGTCCTGGGAGTGGAACGATCGGTCACCCGACAACAGCATCGACGGCGACGCGCTGGATTTCTGCCAGGTCGTCACCCAGACCCGGAACGTCGCCGACACGCGCCTGCAAGTCACCGGTGAACCGGCCCGCCTCTGGATGAGCCTCGCCCAGTGCTTCGCCGGCCCACCCGAAAACCCGCCGCCCCCGGGAACGCGTGCCGCAGCCGCGCCGCGCTAACCGCCACCCACCGCCATGCGGCGTGGCGCCATCGCGGTCACCCGGTCAAGTCCAAGATGATCACGTAACGTACGCCCCTGGTAATCGACCCGGTACAGGCCGCGCCGTTGCAGGATCGGCACCACCAGATCGACGAAATCCGTAAACGCAGCCGGGAAATACGGCGGCAGGATATTGAAGCCATCCGCCGCCCTTTCGATAAACCATTCCTCCAGCGAATCGGCGATACTCTCCGGCGTGCCGCACAGCACCCAATGGCCCCGCGCCGCCGCCGTCAGGTTATAAAGATCGCGCAGCGTCATGTTCTCCCGTCGCGCCGTTTCATACAGCACGCTGGAAAACGTCCGGCTGCCCTGGAACGATGGCGGAGGGGGCACCGGCCCGTCCAGCGGATGCCCCGAGACGTCATAGCCGATCCGGCTGGCCACCAACGTCGCCGCATTGGTCGGCGTCAGCCAGCCCTGCAACGTCGCAAGCCTCTCACGAGCCTCCTCATGCGTGGCGCCGATGATCGGCATCACCCCCGGCAGCACCGCCAACTCATCCGGCGATCGCCCGTATTGCGCCATGCGTCCCTTCAGATCGGCATAAGCGCGCTTGGCCGCCTCCAGGTCCTGCACCACCGAGAACACCACGTCCGCCGTACGCGCCGCCAGCGCCAAGCCGGAGGGCGAACCGCCCGCCTGGATGATAACCGGATGCCCCTGCGGGCTACGCGCGATGTTCACCGGTCCCCTGACCTGGAAGAACCGCCCCTTGTGGTCCAACGTCCGGACCTTGCCTTCATCGATGAACTGCCCCGGGGCCTTGTCGGCGACGATCGCGCCATCATCCCAGCAGTCCCAAAGACCCCTGACGACATCGACGAATTCGTTCGCCCGCTGGTAGCGCAACTCGTGCTCCAGATGCTCCTCGCGGTTGAAGTTCAGCGCCGCCTTCGGGTTGGAACTGGTCACCACGTTCCACGCCGCCCGCCCACCACTCAGATGGTCGATCGAACTGAACAGACGCGCGACATTGAACGGTTCGGTAAAACTCGTCGAAACCGTCGCCCCCAGCCCAATATGCGTCGTCAAGGCGCTGAGCACCGAGATCAGCGAAGTCGGCTCGAAGCGGCACATGAAGGATGGATGATCGGTCGGGTCCATCGCCATCGCGTCGGAGATGAACAGCAGGTCGAACTTGCCACGCTCGGCGATCGCGGCAATTTCCTGGATGACCGGAAGGTCCAGGTGACTGGCGGCGGCGCCCTCATAGCGCCAGCCGGCGGTATGGTTGCCGGTCCCCAGCACGAAAACGCCCATATGCATCTGTCGGTTGGTCGCGCGCATCGATCGATGTCCCCCGCTTCTCCGATTGACGCCCAGCCTATCCCCGCCCACTCCTCCCCGATACCCCCGAAAATCCCTACCCCTTTTTGCGCAGCGGCCGCAGCAACCGGGACCCGCCCTCCAGGAACCCGGTGGCCAGGCAGAACGCATGCAGCGCCGGTTCCTCCGGCGCGGCCAGCAGCTCCAGCGCGCCGCAGCCGGCAACCCGAGCCGCCTGTGCCGCCGCCTTGACCAGCAGCCGGCCGATCCCCCGACGCCGATCGTCCGGCGCGACCAACAGCATGGTGATCTGCGCCGTCGGCTGCACCGCATCCAGTGTCCGATACCAATGCAGCAGCACCACCCCGGAGGGAGGCCCCCACTCCGCCGCGATCAGCGCCGCACCCGGTGCATCCCGCATCGCTTCCAGCCGCTCCGCCATCACCCGAGGCGCGATGACAGGCCCGGCCGTCTGCAGCAATTCGCACAACCCCGCCGCATCAGCGCCGCCGGCCACTCGGATTTCCAGCCCGTAACGGCTTTTCAACCTCCGTCTCCATCGCTTCACGCCTGCTTGTCATCGAGGACCGGCCGGCCAATGATGCCGTCCCAAAGGGAGGGCGGCAACACCATGCGAATTGGCTTTGTTGGCACCGGCACCATGGGAAACCCCATCGCGAGCTGCCTGATCCGCGCCGGCCATTCCCTGACGGTTCACGACCGCAACCCGGACGCCACCGCCGCCCTGTGCGCCCAAGGCGCCGTCCAGGTCGAAACCGCCTTCGCCGTGGCACGCGAAAGTGAAGTGGTGTTCACCTCGCTGCCCGGCCCCGCGGAATTCGAGGCCGCGATGCTGCAGGCACAGACCGGCATCCTGGCCGGTCTGCGGCCGAACACCGCCCATATCGACCTGACCACCAACGCGCCGAAAACCGTCGCCCGTGTCGCCGAGGCCTGCCGGCAGCGCGGTGTCGAGTTGATCGATGCGCCGGTCAGTGGCCGTCCGCCGGCGATGACCGTGATGGTCGGCGCCAGCGACGCCGCCTTCGCCCGATACCAACCGTTGTTCCAGGCCATCGCCGCCAACGTCTTCCACGTCGGCCCCAGCGGCGCCGGAGCAACCGCCAAGCTGGTGACCCAATACCTCGGCTACACCAACTTCATCGCCTCCATCGAAGGCATGCTGGTTGCCGCCAAAGCCGGCATCGGCCTCGACACCCTCGCCCGCATCGTCCCCGTCAGCGCCGGCCAAAGCCGCACCTTCGACAACATCCCCCGAAGCGTGTTGCCGGGCACTTTCACCGCCGGGGGCACGCTCGATATCGTCGCCAAGGACATCGAACTCGCCTGCCAGCTCGCCCGCGACGTCGGCGCCCCAGCTTCATTGGGCACCCTCGCCGCCGATTTCTACAAACGCGCCCAGGCCCTCGGCTGGGGCCAGGAAGGCTTCACCGTCGTCGCCCGCGTCCTCGAAGCCATGGCCGGTGCCGAATTGCGTTCCCCGCAACCGGGAGCCAGCCAATGACCGACGATCGCGTCGCCGGACTGCTGCTGACCCAGGAGATCGCCAATTTCCTGTACACGGAGGCCGAACTTCTCGATGAGCGCCGGCACGACGAATGGCTGGCCCTGCTGGCTGACGACATCCGTTACTGGATGCCGATGCGGCGCAACGTCAAATACGGCGACACCACCCGCGAGTTCACCCGTGAGGCCGAAGACATCAACTGGTTCGACGAAGGCAAGGAGACCCTGGTTCGCCGTGTCCGCCAGATCCAGACCGGCATCCACTGGGCGGAAGAACCGCAGTCGCGCATCACCCACATGATATCGAATGTGCAACTGCTTCACGTGACGCCCGACGCTGCCACGGCGCGGGAAGTCACTGCCAAAAGCCGCTTCCTGATCTATCGCAACCGTGTCGAAACGGAGACCGACCTGCTCGTCGGCAAGCGCGAGGACACGTTGCGCCGCGCCGGCGACAGTTGGTTGATCGCCCGGCGGAAGATCATCCTCGACCAGAATGTGCTGATGACGAAGAACCTGACGTTTTTCTTTTAGCTCAACCGCGCGCCTTCGACGATCACGCGTGAAACGGGGGAATAGCGATGCCAATGAACGCAACGCGAGGCTATCATTCCGGTCTCGTCGATCTGACCTCGGGGCAGATCAGTCGGGAGATATTCGTCAACGACGACATCTATGCGCAGGAGCAGGAGCGCGTCTTCGCCCGTTCCTGGCTGTTCGTCGGTCACGAAAGCCAGATCCCCAACCCCGGCGATTTTTTTGTTTCGCGCATGGGTGAAGAGTCGGTTATCCTCTGCCGCGATCGCACCGGCGCCGTGCGTGTCTTTCTCAATTCCTGTCGCCATCGCGGGATGAAGGTGTGCCGCTACGACGACGGCAACGCCGCGGTTTTCACCTGTCCCTATCACGGCTGGAGCTACGGCACAGACGGCGCCCTTGTCGGCGTGCCGTTTTTCCGCGAAGCCTATCATTCCGAACTCGACAAGACGAAATGGGGCCTCGTCCCGGTCGCGCAACTCTGCTGCTACAAGGGGACGGTATGGGCCAACTGGGACGCCTCGGCCCCGCCATTTCTTGAACATCTCGGCGAATTCCGGCGCTTTCTCGATCTGATCCTGGATGGCTGGGATGGCAGGGAAGGGCAGGCGGAACTGATCGGCGGCGTGCAGAAATGGATCATCCCCTGCAACTGGAAATTCCCCGCGGAGAATTTCAGCGGCGACACCTACCACAACATCTCCCACCGTTCGGTTGACCTTGTCGGTGCCGGCCCAAGCGGCCGCAGCCGTCGTGACTACAGTGAGCTGAACGTGGCCCGTAAACTGCACGTTGCACTCCCCGACCGTGGGCATCAGACCATCACCTACGTGCTGCCGAAAGATCATCAGTCGCAGCCCGCCTATCAGAACTCACCCGAGGTAGCCGAGTATTTTCGTCATTGCGAGGAGGAGAGGCGGCGCCGCCCAGGCCCCAATACCCGACTGATGGGCGCGCCCGGCGAGATCTTTCCCAACGTCGCACTGCTGCCCCGCCAGCCACGCACGCTGGCGGTTTGGCACCCGAAAAGCGCCCACGAAACCGAGGTCTGGCGCTTCTTCTTCGTCGACCGCGACGCCCCCCAACATGTCAAGAACTTCCTGCGCGATTACTATATCCGTTACTCCGGCCCCGCCGGCATGACGGAACAGGACGACATGGAAAACTGGAACTACGCCCACGCCGCCAGCCGAGGCGTCATCGCTCGGCGCCACCCCTACACCTACGAAATGGGCATGGGCCATGCCGTGGAAAACTATGAATGGGATGGGCTGGAAATGCCGGGCCGGGTGATCGACCTGACCAAGGCGCAGGCCAGCGAGGAACCAATGCGCAACCTATATCGCCGCTGGGCCCAGTTCATGGAAGCCGACAGTTGGGACCAATTGATGCCATGGCGGCACGAAGCCGCGGCACGAGCGGCCCAATGAGCGACCCGATCAACGTCCGCGCTCTCGCCGTCGGCACCCGCGTCATGCTGGGCAGCGGCGCCGAGGTCGAAATCGTTGCCAATCCCGAAGATGGCGTCTGGCTGTTCGCCCGTTACCTGTCATCCGCCGACGATCCCGCGTTGGTCGGCCAGGAAGACATGATCTTTGCCCAGGACGTCGTCGAGATCCGCCCATAGCCCCAACATTTTGAGATCGCCCTCCCTTGCGGTTAATCTGGCGGCAACCCCAACGGAGGAAACAACGATGGTCGCCGAAGCCAAAGGCCCATACCGAGGCACCACCCGCCCCGACGACGTCGCACTGAACGCCTGGCTGGCGAAGCGCCCCGCCGAGGCGGCGCTGGAACCCGATCTGCCGATCATCGATCCGCATCACCATTTCTGGGACCAGGCGCACCGCGGCCACTATCTGCTGCCGCAACTGCTGTCGGACATCGGCGGCGGCCACAACATCGTCTCCACCGTCTTTCTCGAATGTAGAGCGATGTATCGCAAAGACGGCCCGCGTGAGATGGCCGCGCTGGGAGAGGTCGAATTCGTCAATGGCATCGCGGCGATGAGCGCATCAGGCGGCTACGGCCCGTGCCGCGTCGCCGAGGGCATCATCGGCGGTGGCGACCTGACCTTCGGCGCCGCCAAGGTGCGGGCGCTGCTGGAAGCCGAGATCGCCGCGGCCGGCGGACGTCTGCGCGGCCTGCGCCACGGCGTGGCCTGGGACAACCACAAAGCCGTTGCCGATTTCGCATCCCGCACCGTGCCCCTGCACCTGGTCATCGACAAGACATTCCGCGAAGGTTTCGCTCAACTCGCCCCGCTCGGTCTTAGTTTCGAGTCCTGGCAGTATCACCCGCAACTACCGGATGCGATCGACCTCGCGCGTTCCTTCCCCGACACCACCATCATCCTCAACCATGTGGGCGGCATCCTCGGTGTCGGGCCTTATGCCGGCCATCGACAGGACGTCCTGGCCGGCTGGCGCAAGGACATCCGGGAGATGGCCAGGTGCCCGAACGTCTACTGCAAGCTGGGCGGTCTCGGCATGATATCCGTCGGCTTCGACTTCCATGAACGTGACATTCCGCCCTCCTCCGAGGACCTGGCGGCGGCATGGCGGCAATATATCGAACCCTGCATCGAAGCCTTCGGCGTCGAACGCTGCATGTTCGAAAGCAACTTCCCGCCGGATAAGCAATCCTGCAGCTACACTTCCCTGTGGAACGCGTTCAAGCGCATCACCGCCAGCGCCTCGGCCACCGAGAAGACCGCGCTGTACAGCGGCACCGCCGCGAAAGTCTACCGGCTGACTGCCCCCTGATCAGTCGAAAGGATCACCGCACATGGACATCTCCGGGAAGACCGCCATCGTCACCGGCGCCGCCTCCGGCATCGGCCTCGGTATCGCCACCGCGCTCGCCGAAGCCGGCGCCAACGTCGTCATGGCCGATATCCAGAAGGACGCGGTGGAGACCGCCGCCCATGCCCTCTCCGGCACCAACAAGCGCGTCATGCCGGTGCGGATCGACGTGACCCAGGAACAATCCGTCATCGATGCGCTGGCGGAGGCCGAACGTAATTTCGGCAAACTTCATATCGCCTGCAACAACGCCGGCGTGCCGACGCACGGCACCAGCCTGGTCGATGTGCCAGTCCGTGACTGGGAATTCGTGATCGGAGTAAACATCTGGGGCATCATCCACGGCATCCGCCATTTCGTCCCCGCCATCCTGAAGCACGGGGAGGAGGGACATGTCGTCAACACCGCCTCGGTCGCCGGGTTCCAGAACCGCCGCGGGACCCACCAAGGCCCCTATTCCATGAGTAAATACGCCGCCGTGTCGCTGTCTGAGGAACTGGAGAATGAGTTGGAAGGCACCAAGGTCGGCGTCTCCGTCCTGTGCCCCGGCCCGATCAACACCAACATCGCGCGCGGTGCCCGCAACCGTCCGGACCATTTGGGCGGAGCCCAGACCCGCGCCGGTGAGGAAGCCGTGCTCGCCGAACGCCTCGCAACCACCGGTCTGGACCCGAGGATCGTCGGCGACCGCGTGGTGGACGCGATCATGACCGGAACATTCTACGCGTTTGTCAGTGCCGTGCCCGCCGACGTAATCAAAGCGCGCCACCGTCGCATCGAAGCCGCGCTGAACAGCAGATGGGTGACCCACTACTAACCGCACGCGAGGTCAGATCACGAAATTCAGCGGGTCGGTGACTGGCTTGCGCAGTCCGGCCTTGGCCGCACGTTTCAACAGGTCCTGAATGGTCAGTGATTCGGTCAGCGCCACAAGAGCCGCATCGAACTCGCCCCATAACGGTTCGATCACCGCGCGCTGCAGCCGTCCGCTCAGGTCGTGGGCACTCTCTTCCAGGCTGTTCAATCCAATGGTGATAACGTCGGAGACTTTGAGCAGCCTGGCTGGGCGGCCAAGCCGATATCCACCATGCGGGCCGCGCGTGCTCTCCAGCAGACGCTCCCGCGACAGCGCCTGCAGCAAAGGTTCCAGCGTACGGCGGGCCATCCCGGTGCGTTCGGCCAGTTCG
>DATAZJ010000418.1:0-2890 GCA_036272115.1 Rhodopila sp.
CATTGACCGCGACCCATCCATCAAAGCCCAGGGCAGTCGCGTGAACGAGCAGATATACACTCCCCCTCCCCTTGCGGGCTTGGGCCGCGAAGCGGACCAAGGCCACTGGCTGGGGGGATGGGGGGAGGGGGTCGCGCGGCCCCTAACACAAACCCGCCAACCTCCGGAAAATAACCCTTGAACCCACTAACTCTTGCGTTAATTATACCACCATGAAGACCGTCGCAACCAACCCGTCCGTCGCCTCCCCGCCCGATCCCCCGGATCAGGCCGGCACAGCCATGCCCCACAACGTCGGCGGCCTCCTCCACGTCGCCCGCGTCCTGCTCGGCTACGGCCGCCACCTGCTCGACACCCTCCGCCAGCGTGCCGCCGCCCCCGGCTTCAACTCCATCGCCGCCTGCTTCGGCACCGCCAGCCTCGCGACCATCCTCTCCCACCTGGACCGAGGCATCCAGCGCGCCGCCGCGCTGGAGCGCTTCCTGCTGGCCCGCGCCGCCACCGGCCGCGACCTCTACTCCGTCGAACCCCGCGGCCGCGCGCCACAACCACAGCCCGCCCCAGCCGCCGCCGAACCCGAGCAACCCGCGGCCGAACCCGCCACGCGCAGGCGCCCAAGGCCAGCCTCTCCCACCGGCTGGACCAACGCCGGATTCTTCATGCCCACACCGGAGGATCTCGACCGCCAGGTGCGCCGCACCCCGATCGGCCAAACCATCGCCGCTATCTGCCGCGATCTCGGTGTCGTCCCCGGCTTCTGCACCACCCACTTCTGGAGCGACCTGCTGATGGTCATGCAGCACTACGGCGACGGCCTCGCCTCCGTGATGCAGCAGGAGCGCGACCATCGGAAGGCCTTCGACAAGGAAGAGGACCGCAAGCCCGCCCGCAACTGGGACTGGTTGCGCATGAGCCGGGATGCCCTCCACCAGGTCCTCGGCTTCTTCATCGGCGAGCCCCCGGTCAATCCGCTCGATCCCGCCGCCGCCATCGCCACCGCCCCGCCCTGACCCGCCGCGCAACGACGCATCGCTGAACACCCGGGATCGGCAACCGCCGACACCCGCCGCCACCCCATGCCTGCTCCCGCTCCCTCCCCCACATCCACTCCGCCGCCGAGGCAAGCACGACACCCCACGACACTCCCCCTCCCCTTGCGGGTGTTTGGACCGGAGACAAGGGTAACAGGTGTTCGGGGACATGGGTGACACCCTTCCACTTTGGATCAAAGCGCATTCCTGACCTGTTGTTGCTGCGGCGCCTGTGGGGTTGTGGGCATCGCTCTTGCGATGTCCACAAATCCACAGGCGGGTGCGTCGAGTGCTCGCAGATCCAGCCGGCCGATGCGTTGGACGCAGTAATGGATGTCGAAAACCCCATCGTCTCCGCCAGGCCGCAGCGCCACAGGCTGACTGCGGAACGCCTTGCCAATGCGGATCGGTCGGTTCCGGAAGCTGATCCAACCGCCGCCATCGACCTTGCGAACGATATCGCCAGGTCCATACTCGATCGGCGGCAAACTCTCGCGGAACACGCGTGGACTGGGGCGATAACGCCGCGCCGGCGGCTGCAGGCCAATCGCCTCATGCGGCCGCTCATGATTGTAAATCCGCCGCCACCGGTCGAACGCAAGCTGACACGCCACCAGATCGGCAAAGCTGTTGCGATCGAGAACCTCCGCCTTCAGCGATCGGTGGAAACGCTCCTCTTTTCCCTGCGTCTGCGGATGGTAGGCACGCCCGTGGCTCACCCCAATGCCATGGCGCATCAGCCAGACCGTGAAGGCGGTGAACGGTTGGCCATCGCGGTCACCCCACGGGGAGCCGTTGTCCATCAGCATCGCAAATGGCCGTCCGTAGCAGCGGAACAGCGTTGTCAGGCGGTCGCGCACCGTTGCGTCCTGCTCGTTGTCGCAGGCCGCCAGCCCCAGCGAATAGCGCGAGTGATCATCCAGCACGGTGAGCGGATGGCAACGCCCCACCGCCAGCGGGAAATGCCCCTTGAAGTCCATCTGCCACAGCTCGTTCGGCTCAGCGCGTTCAAACCGGATATGCGGGCCAGGATGCTGCGCCGGGCGGTCCAGCTTGCCGTGCCGGCGCAGGATCTCCGTGATCGTGCTCAACGCCGGCACCGGATGCCAGCCCTGGCTCGCCAGCGTCCAGGCGATCTTGCGCGCCCCCCATGCGTTGTTGTTCGCCGCCCGGATGCCCAGCACTGCTGTCTCCGTCGCCTCGTCAGTCCGCAACGGGCTCGTGTGCGGACGACGCGAGCCATCAACCAGACCGACATCCCCCGCCAATCGATGCCGACCCAGCCATTTGTAGCCGGTCTTCCGGCTGATACCGAAATCCCGGCACAAACCGCTTCGGTTCGCCCCGCGCATCGTCGCAAGCTTCACAAACGTTTCCCGTTGCTCCACCACAGACAGCTCCCGCATAGGCATCGAGGGTTCCTCTCGCCGGCCATTTCCAGCCGCGAAACTGTCACCCATGTCCCCGAACACCTGTTACCCATGTCCCCGGTCTGTACAGGGAGGGGGCTGGGGGGAGGGGGCCGCACCCTGGGAAGGGGCCGCAGCCGCGTCATCAGCCCGATACCCATCCGTCAGTGTCCGAAGAAACGCGATCATATCGGCCTCCTCCTGTTCGGTCATCGCCGGGGCCTCGCCAAGCCGCCGATCGAACGGCGGATCCACCACATCGACATTGGCGCGATACCGCCCTGGAATGTCGTCATATTTCGCCACCTGCCCATCCGCCCCGCGCGGATACACCTTCGCCGGCGCCACATCACGGAACGCATAGAAATCCATCACCTGTTGCAAGCTGGTGAACACGCCGTTGTGGAAGAACACATGCCGAGTCGCGACGTTCCGCAGTGTCGGCGTGAT
>DATAZJ010000419.1:0-10224 GCA_036272115.1 Rhodopila sp.
GATTGACCGCCGCAATCTCGAACCGCGGCAGCGCCAGCACGTCTGCCATCGACAGCGACAGCGTCGTGTTGACGTGCCCGCGCACCGCCAGCTTGAACGTCGCGACATCGACCGCCTCGGGGATCACCGCCCAGTGCCAGCGAACGAAAAACTGATCGTTGGGCGTAAAGACCCCCCGGTCGAACACCGTGAACGGGGTCTCCAACAGCGGTGGCCGGGTGCGCTGGAGGACCATTTTGCCCTTTTGCGGGAAGCCGGTGGTCAGATCGCGCTCATCCGGGCCACCCGGCAGGTTCAGCTTGATCGAGTCCTCGGCCTGGACCGGCGACGCCGCGAAAATGGCGGCCGCGGCGGCCGCACCCTGGAAGAAATGCCGCCTGTCGATCGATCGTCCGAATTCGACCATTCCATTCTTCCTTTCTTGGATCGCTTGCTGTTGGTGACAGCCAACATCAGTCAGAAGGAAACAGCGGGTCGCGTCAAACCCGAAACGCGCGGGGATCGATCGGTCTTGGGGACCGGGCGGGCCAGCATGGTCTGCACCGTCCCGGGCATCCCAACACCTGAAGCGATTGTTTCGGGGCGCCGCATCAACGCACGTCTGTGGGCACCACGCTGATGCTGTTGAACGGCGATCCGTTGATCAGCTTGGTGCTGACAACCGTGTAGACCAGCACGTGCTTCTCCGGGTCCAGCGAGCGGTGGATCTGGAAGGTCTTGAAGAACAGCGACGCCTGGGCGAAGGCGATCACCTCGCTGCGCGGCATCGAGGCGGGCATTTTTATCGGCCCCACCGCCCGGCAGGCGATGGAGAACCGGCTTGGGTCCTCCGCCAGGCCCAGTCCGCCCTTGATTCCGCCGGTGGTGGCGCGGGACATGTAGCAGGACACCCCCTCCACCCGAGGGTCGTCGTAGCGCTCAATGACGATTTTGTCGTCGGGGCCGAGCCAGCGGAAGTTGGTGTTGATGGAATCGATGTGGGTCTGGGCGAAGCCGGGCACGGAAAACAGCAAAAGCAAGCCGGCGGCGAACGACAGGATACGCATCAGACCATTCCTTCTCGCAGGCGTTGCGCCAGTTGCACCAGGATCGCCGCGGTGGCGCCCCAGATGAAATGGTCCGGATGCGGCCAGACCCAATACTCCCGCCAGACGCCGTTGACGTGCTGGCGCTGCCGCCGCGGCGCGCCCGGGTCCAGCACGACCTGCATCGGCAGTTCGAAGATCTCATCCACCTCATGCGGCGACAACCGGTAGGTCAACGCCGGGGGCAGCACGGCCAGCACCGGCGTGATGCGGTATCCCGTGCCGGTCACATGGTCGGTCAGGCGGCCCAGCACCTCGACGGAGTCGGCGGGCAACCCGATTTCCTCCCTGGCCTCGCGCAGCGCGGCGGCTTCCGGTCCGCTGTCTTCGGGATCGATGCGGCCACCGGGAAAGCTGATCTGCCCGGCATGCTTGGTCAGGTGGGACGTTCGCTTGGTCAGCAGCACGGACGGGTCGGAACCCAATACCACGGGCACCAGCACGGCGGCCGGCACCGGCGGGCGGTCCAGTCCGGCCAACACCTCATCGCCGTAGATCACCCTTGCATCAGGCGGTTTGGTGGCAATTCCAGCCAGCCGCAGCCGCAGCGCCGCCGGCGTCACGCCTCACCGGGCGGCATCTCGCCCAGCGAAAAGAATTTCCCCTGGCTCCAGACGCCCAGCATCCGCTTGTTGCCGACCCATTCGTGAACCGCGAGGGCAACCAGCTCGTAATACGTGGCACGGTTTATGCGTGCCTCGATCGCCAAGTGGTCGGCCGCGCCCGGGCGTACCAGAATGTAGGGAGTCGGCTCACAGGTGATCACATCATGGGATACCCGGATCGGATGATCCGGACCGGCCGTCACCACCTCATCGATGTTGGTGCGAAAGGACAGCACCTGATGGCGGTCGTCGCCGGTCCAATCCAGCTCGACGGCGACGAACGGCGCGTCCTCGACCTCGATCCGGCCGCGTTCCGCCGGGGTTTGCAGCCACCAGCTTCCGTCTTCCTCACGCCGCAGCACGCTGGAAAACAGGCAGACCAGTTCCTTGCGGTTGATCGGGGTGCCGCGATACAGCCAGGTGCCGTCGCGCTTGATCAGGAACGGCAGGTCGCCGCACTCGGTCGGCACACGCGCCGGCCTCGCCCGCAGCACACGCTCGGTGCACGCGGCCAACGCCTGGTCGACCGCGGATCCGGCCGGCTTCATGGCGGCGAAATCGCGGCATACTGCCGCCCGGTCCACGGAACCGTCTCCCTCGTTCACCGGCGCATCTCCACTGGAAGCAAAACTTCCTTACATCCAAGCGATATAGGGAGCATCCCCCCGCCGGTGAAAGAGCCTATATGCTTCCATCGACGCAAAGGCGGAGGGTGATACCTGTATGTCGGGCGGTATGGCTGGCACGCCACAGACGAACTCCAACTGGATTGGGCCCATGAATGACGATCCAAACACCATCGTAGCGGCAACCGAGGCGCTTGGCGCCCGCGTCGTTCAGGTCCGTGCGGCGATTGGCCGGGTGATCTTCGGGCAGGACGAAGTGATTGATCAAACCTTGATCACTTTGTTGTCGGGCGGTCACGTCCTGCTGGTTGGCGTGCCTGGGCTGGGCAAAAGCCGGCTGGTGGAGACGCTGGGCGTCGTGTTGGGCATGGCGACCAAGCGGATCCAGTTCACTCCGGATCTGATGCCGGCAGATATTGTCGGCAGTGAGGTGCTGGACGAGACCGACGGGCGGCGCGCCTTCCGCTTCGTCCCCGGCCCGGTGTTCTGCCAGTTGCTGATGGCCGACGAGATCAACCGGGCCAGCCCGCGCACACAATCGGCCTTGTTGCAGGCGATGCAGGAGCAGCGGGTCGCCATCGGCGGGGTTGAGCATCCGCTGCCGCGCCCGTTCCATGTCCTGGCGACGCAGAACCCGATCGAGCAGGAGGGCACCTACCCGCTGCCGGAAGCTCAGTTGGACCGGTTCCTGCTGCAGGTGGACGTCACATACCCTGATCAGGCCGCGGAACGCGCCATGCTGCTGGCCACGACCGGCCTGCCGGAAGAGCCGCCGGTGGAGGTGATGACCGCCGCCGAACTGGCGATGGCGCAGGCGCTGGTCCGCCGCCTGCCGGTGGGCGAGAAAGTGGTGGACGCCATCTTGTCGCTGGTCCGTGGCTGCCGGCCGGAGAGCGCGGGGGACGAGATCGTGCGGCGCCACGTCGCCTGGGGCCCCGGGCCGCGGGCGGCGCAGGCATTGATGCTGGCATCCCGCGCGCGGGCGCTGCTCGGTGGTCGTCTGGCGCCCAGCATCGACGACGTGGCCGCGCTGGCGCGTCCGGTGCTGCGGCATCGGATGGCGTTGAGTTTCTCGGCGCGGGCGGACGGGATCGTGCTGCCTGACCTGATCGACCGGCTGGTCGGGAAGATGGGATGATGGGCGGCCGTCACCTGACCGCATCTTTGCGTCGTGCGTGGGGCGGCTGAATGCCGAACCCAACGCTGTCCGCCGAGGCGCTTGGTGCGCGACTGCCGCCATTGCTGGTTGCCGCGGACCGGGTCGCCACGACCGTCGCGCAGGGCGTGCATGGCCGGCGGCGCGTCGGACAGGGTGACAGTTTCTGGCAATTCCGCCGCTTCGTTTCCGGCGATCCCCTTGCGCGGATCGACTGGCGGCAATCGGCCAAATCCGGCCGTGGCGCGCCGGAAGGCTGGTTCATCCGCGAAACCGAGTGGGAGGCCGCGCAGACCGTCTGCCTGTGGCGCGACGCCTCGGCGTCGATGCGGTGGCGGTCCCGGCAGGCGCTGGTGGAAAAACGCGATCGGGCGAATCTGCTGTTGCTTTCTCTCGCCTCCCTGCTGCTTCGTGGTGGGGAGAGAGTGATGATGATGCAACAAGATGCCCGCCCGGTGGCCAGCCGGTCCGGTCTGGATCGTCTGGCGGCCGACCTGGAAGCGGTGGCGGATGATGACAGCGGCCTGCCGCCGCCGGTACGCCTGCCGCGTCATGGGACGGTGGTGCTGTTCAGCGATTTCCTGTCGCCGTTGCCGGAGATCAGGGCGCTGATCGGCCGATTCGCCGCTGTCCCGGTCACCGGGTACCTGCTGCAGATCCTTGATCCGGCGGAAACCGCCCTGCCCTACCAGGGCCGGATCCGTTTCCGGGGGACGGAGCATGAGGGCGAGGCCCTGATCCCGCGCGTCGAGTCGGTGCGTGACGCCTATGCGCAACGGCTAAAGGCGCAGCAGGATGGCGTGGCCTCGATCTGTGCCACCGCCGGGTTCGGCTTTGGCGTGCATTGTTCCGATCACCCACCGGAGATGGCGCTGCTGACACTCTATCAGGCGTTAGCGGCGCGATGAGATTTCAGCACGGCGTCTTCGGGTCCTGCGGGCCGTCGCGGTTGTCTTGGGGCTGGCGTGTGCTCTCTCAGTTCAACGCGAAGATGCCAAGGCGCCAAGGACCCGGCCGGCCGCCAGGCATAGGTGACTGTCGACGTCTTGGCAGTACCAGCGTCGCAGCACCGACTTATGCACGAAGCCTTGGCGTCCTGGCGTTGAACCGAACCCGAGCAACCGCTTTGCCGGTTGGCGTTCCGTCACGCCGGGGTTTGTCGTCGCGATGGCCAACGAGCAGGGCCCCGACCCGCTTTCGCACACAGAAAATGGCCAGATGATTTTCGTTGCTCCCTGGATTCTCGCCGGGCTGCTGGTCCTGCCGCTGCTGTGGTGGCTGCTGCGCGTTACCCCGCCGGCGCCGCGTTCGGAAGTTTTCCCCGCGGTTCGCTTCCTGCTCGGGCTGAACGCCACCGAGGAGACCCCTGCCCGCACCCCATGGTGGCTGCTGGCGTTCCGGCTGCTGGCCGCCGGGCTGGTCATCGTCGCCCTGGCACGGCCAGTGCTGGATGCCGGCACCGTGCTCGCCGGCAAGGGCCCGGTGCTGCTGGTGATGGACAACGGCTGGGCCTCGGCGAACGACTGGATCCGTCGCAAGGAGGCAGCGGGCGCGTTGCTGGACCGGGCGGAACGGTCGGGGCGCAAGGCGGCGCTGCTGACGACGGCGCAGGATGACAGCGGCGCCCCGATCGCGGTGTCCGCGACCATGCCGGTGGCCGATTTGCGGGCGCGTCTCGCCGCGATGCAGCCGCGGCCGTGGCCGTCGGATCGCGCCGCCGCGGCCGATGCGATGCGAGCCTGGCGTACCAACGGCGGGACTCGCGATACCGCGGACGCCTCGGTGATCTATGTGCCGGACGGGCTGACCGACGGGGCTGATTTCGGCCGCTTCGCCGCTGCCATGCGCGCCACCGGCCCAATCACCGAAATCTGCTGTGACACGGCATCGCCGCCCCTGCTGCTGCCGCCCACCAGCGAGGCCGACAATCTTGTGGTGCATGTCGCGCAAGCACCCAGGGCTACGGCGACCCGGGCGAGCGTGCTGGCGCAAAGCGGCGACGGCCGCACCTTGGCGCGCGTCGACATCACCGTGCCGGCCGGCGCGTCGGTGGCCTCGGCGCCCATTCCGTTGCCCCCGGAGTTGCGCAACCGATTGGCCCGGCTGGTGCTGGACGGGCCGCCCAGCGCCGGCTCTGTCGTGCTGCTGGACGAACGGTGGCGCCGCCGGCCGGTGGGCCTGCTGTCCGGCGATCTTTCCACCGCCGACACGCCGTTCACCGGTTCCATCTACTTCCTGAAGCGGGCGCTTGAACCGTTCACCGAGTTGCGCGAAGGCGACACCGCGACGCTGCTGAAGCGCGACATTTCCGTCCTGATCCTGGCCGACCGACCACTGCAGGCGGGTCCCGAACGCGATGCGCTGGACGCCTGGGTGCGCAAGGGCGGGCTGCTGATCCGCTTCGCCGGCCCGCGCACCGCCGAGGCGGCGACGGATGACACCGATACGCTGCTGCCGGTGCGGCTGCTGGCCGGCGACCGCCAACTCGGCGGCGCGATGTCGTGGAGCAAGCCTGCGGGTCTGGCCGCGTTCCCCGCCACCTCGCCCTTCGCCGGCCTGAAGGTGCCGGACGATGTAAAGGTCACGCGCCAGGTGCTGGCCGAACCCACCGCCGACCTGGCGGGACGCACCTGGGCGGCGCTGGAGGACGGCACGCCGCTGGTGACCGAAATGCCCGAGGGCGCCGGCCGCGTCGTGCTGTTCCACGTCACCGCCAACGCGGATTGGTCCAACCTGCCGCTGTCCGGTCTGTTCGTCGATATGCTGCGGCGGCTGGTCCGGCTGTCCGTCGGTGTCGCCAGCCCGGCGGGGAACGCCACGCTGGCGCCCGCCCAGACGCTGGATGGGTTCGGCCTGCTGTCGCAGCCGCCGCCGTCGGCGACCGGGTTGCAGGCCGACAAGTTTGCCTCCACCCCGGTTTCACCGCGCCACCCACCTGGGCTTTATGGACCGGAGAACGGCCGGCAGGTGCTGAATGTGGCCACCGGGCTGGCCGCGCCCGAACCGGCCCCGCCGATCGCGGGGGCGACGCTGGAGACTGTCCATGGGTCGGCACGCGAACGTGCCCTGGGACCGCCGCTGCTGGGGTTCGCGGTCCTGCTGCTGGTGATCGACATGCTGATTTCCCTCGCCCTGCGCGGGCTGCTGCGGCCACGTGTCTCGGCCGCCGCCGTCCTGCTGCTGTTGCTGGCGATTCCGGCGGCGCACGCGCTGGACAGCAATCCGAATCCGGCGATCGCCACGCGGCTCGGCTACATCCTGTCCGGCGACTCGCGGGTGGATGGCATCGCCAAGGCCGGGCTGGAAGGGCTGTCGGAATATGTCAACGCCCGCACCGCGGCGACGCTGTATGAGCCCGACCCGGTGCAGCCAGGGCAGACCGATCTCAGCCTGTATCCGCTGCTCTACTGGCCGATCGTCGCCGACGCGCCCGACCTGACCCCCGGACAGGCCGCCGCGCTGAACGACTATATGAGCCGTGGCGGCATCATCCTGATCGACACGCGTGATTCGGGATCGGGGGCCGGGTTCGCGCCGGGCACCGAGGACGCGCTGAAACGCATTGCCCGAAGCCTGATCGTGCCGCCGCTGGCGCCCCTGACCAATGAACATGTGCTGTCCCATGCGTTCTATCTGCTGTCGGATTTCCCGGGCCGTTTCACCGGAGACACGGTGTGGGTGCAGCGCGACCAGGACCGCACCAATGACAGCGTCAGCCCGGTGATCATCGGCGGCAACGACTGGGCCGCGGCCTGGGCGATGAACCCCGACGGCAGCAATCCGTATGCGGTGATCCCCGGCGGCCAGCGCCAGCGCATCCTGGCCTACCGTTTCGGGGTGAACCTGGTGATGTATGCGCTGACCGGCAACTACAAGGGCGACCAGGTCCATGTGCCGGCCATCCTGCAGCGACTGGGCCAGTGATGCGTCCCGAACAGGTCATCGCCGCGATCCGCTTCGACCCGCTGCTGCCGGTTTGGCTGCTGGCCGTTCTCGGCGCGTTGTCCCTGGCCGTGGTCGGACTGGGCATCTGGCGGCGCGGCCGCGGCACCGTGCTGCGGCTTGCGGCCTTCGTCGTGCTGCTGCTCTGGCTGGCCGGTCCCAGGCTGGTGCAGGAGACGCGGGAATCGCTGCGTGATATCGGCCTGCTGGTGGTGGATCGGTCGGCGTCCATGCAGGTGGGCGACCGAACCCATCTGGCCGATGTCGCCCGCCAATCGATCGAGGCTCAGGCTGCCCATTTCCCCGATCTGGAACTGCGCACCGTCAACGTCCCGGAATCCGGCAACGCCGGGACGCAGTTGTTCGCCGACGTCGATCGCGCGCTGGCCGACATACCTCGATCCCGGCTGGCCGGCACCATCGCCATCACCGACGGGCAGATCCACGATGTGCCGAAGACCACGCCGGGCGGCGCGCCGCTGAACCTGCTGCTGGCCGGCAAGGGTGAGGAAACCGACCGGCGGCTGCGGGTGATCGAGGCCCCCGGCTACGGTATCGTCGGCAAATCCGTCACGCTGCGCGTCGCCGTCGACGACCTGGGGGTGAAAGGTCGCAGCGGTCCCGCCACCCTGACGGTCCGCCGCGATGGGCAACTGTTCCGCACCGAGAGCGTGCCGGTGGGCACCGAGGAGCGGATCGAAATACCGATCACACGAGCGGGGCCGACCGTGATCGAGATGGCGGCCAGTCCGTTGGCCGGCGAGGTCTCGCAGTTGAACAACCGTGCCGTGGTGGAGATCAACGGCGTACGTGACCGGTTGCGGGTGCTGCTTATCTCGGGGGAGCCGCACCAGGGGGAACGCACGTGGCGCCGCCTGCTGAAAGCCGATCCGTCGGTCGATCTGGTGCATTTCACCATTCTGCGGCCGCCGGAAAAGGACGACCGGACGCCGCTGAACGAATTGGCGCTGATCGCCTTCCCGGTGCGTGAGCTGTTCGTCGATAAGATCGGCGAATTCGACCTGATCATCCTGGATCGGTTCCAGAACCGGGGCCTGCTGCCCCTGCCCTATCTGGCGAACATCGCCAGCCGCGTGCGCGACGGCGGCGCGCTGCTGATGAGCGTCGGGCCGGAGTTCAGCGGTGCCACCAGCCTGGCGTCCACCCCGCTGGGTTCGGTTCTGCCCGGCGGCCCGGCCTCGGCCAACGCCGTGGTCGATGGCCGGTTCCAGCCGTGGGTGACGGCTTTGGGCCAGCGCCACCCGGTGACCGAGGGGCTGCTGGGCGCCAATCCGCCCGGCGACAGCGGCAAAGCGCCGACCTGGGGCCCGTGGTATCGCCGCATCCAGCCGGGCCCGATCAGCGGTGAGGTGCTGCTGCGCACGCCTGACGGCCAGCCTCTGCTGGCGCTGGACCGGGTCGGGAAAGGGCGTTCGGCGCTGCTGCTGTCCGATCAGATCTGGCTTTGGTCGCGCGGACATGAAGGCGGCGGGCCACAGGCCGAGTTGCTGCGCCGGATTGCCCACTGGCTGATGAAAGAGCCCGAACTCGAGGAAAACGCGCTGACCGCTCGGGTGGTGGATGGGCGGCTGCGGATCGAAAGCCGATCCACCGAGGCAGGACCGCCGGCGGATGTCGTGGTTACCGATCCGGACGGCAAGAAGGAGACGGTGAAGCTGGCGGAAGATTCGCCAGGACGAGCAACGGCGACGCGGTTGGCGCCGGTGCCGGGGGTGTGGCAGGTCACCCAGGGGACGCGATCGGCCTATGCCGCCGCTGGCGCGGCCAACCCGCCGGAGCTGGCCGATCTGCGGGCGACCGCCACGGTGGCTGGGCCGCTGGCCAGGGCTTCCGGCGGCGGGGTCCATTGGCTGGGGGCCGGCGGCGTGCCGGAACTGCGGCGCACCGAAGAAGACCGATCGGCGTCGGGCAGCGCGTGGATCGGATTGCAGCGCCGGCACGATCACGTGGTGACGGGGGTGGCGGCGCTGCAATTGCTGCCGGGATGGCTGTCGCTGCCCCTGATGCTGGGCCTGCTGCTGCTGGCCTGGCGGCGGGAGGGGCGGTAGCGCCGGCCGGATCAGTCCGCCGGCTGGCGGAAGGGAATCCCCTCGATCGGGCAGTCGCTGACGCCGACATCCGACCGCGTCAGCGCTTCGACCTGGGTGCGGGTTTTTTCCGGATCGGCCACCCATTGGCGGTAGAACTCGAACGGGCACTCGGCCTTGCCGCTGGCGTTCTCCCGCGAGTTGATCATGCCGGTGTAGCCGCGGTGCAGCAGCTTGAAGAGATGGTTCTGCGATTGCATCGTACGCCGAGCCTCGCGGATCAGCGGGACGGAGAGTTGCGCGTACTGGATGCCGTTTTCCTCGGTGCCGCATTCGCCCAGGGTGCGGCCGTCGAAGCCGATGACCGAGGAATGGCCGAAATAGGAGTAGACCCCGTCGAAGCCGGAAGCGTTGGCGACAGCGACATAGACATTGTTGGCCCAGGCCATCGATTTGGCCATCATGATCTGCTGCTCTTTCGCCGGATACATGTAGCCCTGGCAGCGCACGATCAGTTCGGCACCGCGCATGGCGCAATCGCGCCAGATCTCCGGATAGTTGCCGTCGTCGCAGATGATGAGGCTGACTTTCAGGCCCTTCGGCCCCTCCGAGACATAGGTGCAATCGCCGGGATACCAGCCCTCGATCGGCGTCCAGGGCATGATTTTCCGGTATTTCTGCACGATCTCGCCCTGATCGTTCATCAGGATGAGGGTGTTGTACGGCACTTTGTCGGGGTGCATCTCGTGCCGTTCGCCGGTC
>DATAZJ010000420.1:0-9161 GCA_036272115.1 Rhodopila sp.
GGCGGGCATCGACGGCGCCGAGCTGATCACCAGCATCGTCACGGCAAAAATCGCGCTGGTTCCCAGCAGCCCGATCAGTGTCGCCCCCAGCACACCGCGCGAGGCCCGGAACACGCCCTTCCGGACCAAAGTCAGCAGCACGCCGACGGGGATGAACGCGGCACTCGCAGCGACGATCAGGGTCACGCGGATCAGCAACGGGCGGCCACCGCCGGGCAACGCCAGCACGGCCCCCGGCAGCCGTCCGATGCATGTCTGCAGGTCCGCCGCATTGAGCGCGAAATCCAGCGGCATCAGCAGGAAGATCACCAATGCCGCCGCATACAGCCGCAGTGCCAGGACCAGCGTCGCGACCGGGTTCCGCCGGCCGGACGATCGGCGCATCCGCGCATCCCAAACGGCAAATCCCACACAGCCGACAGCCGCCCCGATGCCCTGGGCGGCGACGTAGTTCAACGTCACCGTGCGTGGCGGAAAGAACAGTTGCAGATACTTGATCGCCAGGATGACGGCCGCGCAAATCGCCAGGGCGACGATCGCGGCGGGCAGCCTGAACATCGGACGCCGGGGCCGGATGCTCGCCGCCATCAGGAACCCGAACGGCACCAGCATAAGCAGGTTGCCCACCCAGTCGGCCCTCTGGTCCGACCCGTTGGCGACGAAGCGAATGGCCACGAAACGATGCAAGGCCTGGACAGGATCAAGGTAAACGAAGTGAAAACCCAGCGGCCCGACGACCGTGCTCGAATAGAGCACAAGAACCCCGTATCCCAGGCAAAACCAGCGGAAATGGCGGTTGCCGGCATGGGTCGGGATCTCAGGAGTCATGCGGCCTCAAAACGTTCCGGCCGCCCCGCCGATCACAGCCGCCAGCGTCGGCTTGGGCATCCTTACCATCACGCTCTTCGGTTTCGCCAGCGATGTATTTCCCGCGGCCGGGCAACCGCGAGCCACGACCCCGGTGGCCGTGCGGACGCCCGTCACGCCAGTATCGCGCATCAGAGAAGCGCGATACGTCGCAGCTTTGTCCGAGTGGCCGATTCACGCGGGAAATCGCGGTCACCTCGTGACTCGCGCTTTACCGCGATCGGGTACTAGTGTCCTGCCCCAGACGTTCGTCGCATCTTGCGGCGGGCTTCCGGGACCAGCAGGCCACTGAAAACAAAGAGCTAGTGTTTCGACTCGAGGTTCGCCCACCGTTGCGAACTTCAGATTCGGGACACCAGGGTGCCACCGCAAATCCCGTTATCGGACCAACAAGGCGCTCGACATGCCGCTTTCGCCATCCTCCGCCTGCACAACGGCGCTCGCCCGAACGCTTACGCTGCTCGCCTGTTGCCTGTCCGGTCCGGCGATGGCGGCGACGCTGCAGGTGGGGGCCGGCATGGCCTACAAGCTGCCATCCGCGGCCGCCGCGGCCGCACATGATGGCGACCACATCAAGATCGCGGCCGGATCGTATGCCGACTGCGCGGTATGGAAGGCCGACAATCTGACGATCGAGGGCGCCGGTCCCCATGCCACGGTCATCAGTGGGCGGCCCTGCCAGGGAAAGGCGCTGTTCATCGCCCAAGGTCGCAACATCACGGTCCGCGACCTGGCGCTGACCGGCGCCCGTGTCGCCGATTCCAACGGCGCCGGCATCCGAACCGAAGGCGGCGACCTGACCGTCGAGCATGTGCGCTTCGCCGATGACCAGGACGGCATCTTGTCCGGCACCCTGTTCGGCGTAAAAATCATCGTCCGCGACAGCGATTTCATCGCCGACGGCACCTGTGAGGGCAGCGGCGGCTGTGCCCACGGCATCTATGCCGGCCATATCGCCCTGCTGCGGGTCGAGCACTCGCGGTTCCTGCGGACTCGCGCCGGCCATGACATCAAATCGCGGGCGCTCCGAACCGAGGTGATCGGCTGCGACCTCGAAGACGGCGCCGACGGCACATCGAGCTTCGCCGTCGATGTGCCCAACGGCGGTGCGGTCGTGCTGCGCGACAATCATATCGAGAAAGGCCCGCGATCGGAGAACCACATGGCCGCGGTCATGGTCGGCGAAGAGGGTGTCACCCAGCCCACGCCGCTGATCGTCGTCGAACACACCGCATTTCGCGTCGATGGCGGCTACGAATCCTATCTGCTCGACAACCGGACCACGACCGCGGCGGTACTGACCGGCAACACGCTGCAAGGCAATGCCCGAACACTGCTTGGCCCAGGCCGCGTCAAATAAGCGCCGGGGCCCGATCCCGTGGGTCGGCCACCCCCCGACGATCCCGCGCCCACACCACCCGAATCACGGCCGGCCAATCCTTGCCTGACGCGATTCAGCTCAGCCCGGCACAGGCGAAATAACGGTGAATTATCAAAAATCGATTGACGTGGGAAATTTTCCCACATACGATTCACGTCATAATAAGACAGTCTCTTTAACCTTACTTTAAGGCTTCATCGTCCATCGTAAGGCGCCACCGGATACCCAGGGTGCGTCGCCAGCCAGGACGGTGCTGCGAAACCGAAAGGCTTCCCACATGTCTTACGTCGCCGCGTACCCGCCCAACGCCCACCGGTCCGCGGTGAGCCAGGGCCTCGGGCGAACATTCCCGCGACCCGGCGATACCATGGACCTTGCGGAAATCGAGACCGACGATGCCGGCGAGGCAATAGACATCCGCCAACTGCGCCATCACACGAAAAACACGTTGCAGCGCATCATCGGCCTGATCGCCGAGGCGCCGGGCCTCTGCGACACCCCGCAAGGCGAAAAGCTCGCTCAGGAACTGGAATACCGGATCTGCCTGTCGGCGACGATTTCCAACGCGCTGTTCGGCCTGACCGATGCACCCGGATCGATGGCGGACCGGATGCGCCAGCTTGCCGGCGCGGTGGTCGATCTGCTGCGGGGCCCCGATCAGGTCATCCGCGTCGGGGTTTTCGTGCGCGGCTGCTGCCCTGTCGAATTGCGGGAGGATGTGCTGCGCAGCGCGCACGAATTGATCGTCAACGCTGTCAAGCACGGCATGCGCGGCCGCCCGCAAGGGCGGATAGCGCTTCGCCTGACGACTGACGCGGACTGCACGACCCTGACGGTGCTCGACAATGGCTGGGGCTTCTCTGGCAAGCCACGCTCCGGGGAAGGCCTCGCCCTCACCCGCGATTTCGCCGCCCGCCACGGCGGTTCCCTGACGGTTGACGGTTTGGAAGGCACCGTGGCAACGCTCGAGTTGCCGCACTAAACAGCCTCAAGCCAGCGCCTCGGCAATTCGGCGCGCGAGGCGCCGGGCAACGTCATCTTTGGCCAGCCGGGGCCAGGTCTCGATCCCGCTGGCCGAGACGATATGGACCGTGTTGTCCGTCCCACCCATGATACCCGTCTCCGGCGACACATCATTGGCGACGATCCAGTCGGCATTCTTGCGCCGCAGCTTGCCCTGCGCATTGGCCATCAAATCGTCTGTCTCGGCCGCGAACCCGACCACCAGGCGAGGCCGGTCCGGTCCGGCGGCGGCAATGGTCGCCAGGATGTCCGGATTCGGCACCAGGGTCAGGCTGGGGGGAGCGGCCCCTGGCTGCTTCTTGATCTTGCCGGTCGCGGCGGTTGCCACCCGCCAGTCGGCGACCGCCGCGGCGAACACGGCGATATCGGCGGGCAGCGCCGATTGGCAGGCATCCAGCATCTCCGCCGCCGTCTCGACCGGACGAACGGTGACCCCCTGAGGATCGGGGACGCTCACCGGTCCGCGGACCAGGGTCACCCGGGCACCGAGTTCGGCCAGTGCCGCCGCGATCGCGTTCCCCTGCCGGCCGGACGAGCGGTTGGCGATGTAGCGCACCGGATCGATCGGCTCGTGCGTCGGGCCACTGGTGACCAGGGCATGCCGTCCAGCCAGCGGTCCGGCGGCGGGCGCCAGGGTCCGCTCGATTGCCGCCAGGATTTCCGGCGGTTCGGCGAGTCGGCCGGGACCGAACTCGTTGCAGGCCATCGCGCCCTCATTCGGATCGACGACCAGCACGCCGCGCTGCGCCAACGTTGCCATGTTGGCCTGAGTCGCCGGGTGCAGCCACATCCGGACATTCATGGCCGGGGCCACCAGCACCCGCTTGTCGGTGGCCAGCAGCAGCGTGGAGGCAAGGTCATCGGCCAGCCCGGCCGCCATCTTCGCCAGGATGTTCGCCGTCGCCGGCGCCACCACGACAAGATCGGCGGCACGCGACAACTGGATGTGGCCCATCTCCGATTCGTCGGTCAGCGAAAACAGCTCGGTATAGACCTTCGATTCGC
The DNA here is from genome assembly GCA_036272115.1 of Rhodopila sp. GTDB lineage: Bacteria > Pseudomonadota > Alphaproteobacteria > Acetobacterales > Acetobacteraceae > Rhodopila. Next base: position 4,277 of record DATAZJ010000420.1, read on the forward strand.
TCAGCGCCTGCAGCGACAGCGGGGTGACGAACTGGCCGCCATTGTCGGTCAGCACGCAGGTGACGCCGTAATCCCGGCGGCGCAGCAGCCGGATCAGTTCCAGCGCCTTATACGCCGCGATACCGCCCGAGATGATAAGAAGGATGCGCTTTCCGGTCATGGTGCCTTTTCCGTCATGGCGAGGCGGAAATAACGATGCAGAGCCCGCGACGATCGGCCCGCATCACAATCTCCATCCCGAATGGATCGCGGCGATCCCGCCGGACAGGTTGCGGACATTCACCCGCACCAGGCCGGCCTCCCGCATCATGCCGGCCAGTGTCTCCTGGTCCGGAAAGGTTCGGATACTCTCGGCCAGATAGCGGTAGCTGTCCGCGTCTCCGGCGACCATGCGGCCCAACCGCGGCAGGACCTTGAACGACCACGCGTCATAGACCGGCGTCAGTGCATGCACCGTAACGCGGGAAAATTCCAGGCACAGGAATCGGCCGCCCGGCTTCAGCACACGCCGAGCCTCCCGCAGCACCGCTGGCTTGTCGGTGCAGTTGCGCAGCCCGAACGCGATCGAGACCCGGTCCACGCAGCCATCGGGCAGCGGCAGCTTCTCGGCATCGGCGACCATCAGGCTGACATCACCGGCAAACCCGCGGTTCAGCGCACGATCACGCCCGACCGAAAGCATGGCGTTGTTGATATCGGTCAGGAACACCGGCCCGCCACCGCGCTTCAGCCAGCCGAAACTGATATCGCCGGTCCCGCCCGCGAGGTCCAGCAGCGTATGGCCAGGGCGTGGCCGCAGGTCGCTGATGAAAATCTGTTTCCAGACCCGATGGATGCCCAGCGACATCAGATCGTTCATCAGGTCGTAGCGCGGCGCCACGCTATCGAAGACGGCGCGGACCATTCCGGCTTTCTCGGTGGCGGCGACCGAACGGAAGCCAAAATCGACGGTTGGCGCGGGATTGTCGGTCATGGGCTGGGTGTATAGCCTGAACGCCGATATGCCGGAACTCCCCGAAGTCGAGACCGTGATGAGAGGCCTGCAAGCGCGCCTGGAAGGGCGAGTGCTGCGCCGTGCCGTGGTGCGGCGGCCCGATCTGCGCTGGCCCCTGCCCCCGGGCCTGGCCGAACGCCTCACCGGCGCTCGGGTGACCGGTTTCCGCCGCCGCGCCAAATACATCCTGATGCGGCTGGACAGCGCATGGTCGGTGCTGATCCATCTGGGCATGTCGGGACGCATGCTGGTGGAACCGGTCGGACGCAACGACATCACCCTGCATGAGCATATCGAACTCGAAACCGACGATGGCTGGCGCGTCGGCTTCGTCGATCCCAGGCGTTTCGGTTCGATCGACCTGATCGAGACCGATCGAGAGGATTCGCACCGGCTGCTCGCGGAACTGGGGCCGGAGCCGCTGGATGAGGCGTTCTCCGTCGCGACATTGTCGGCGGCGCTGGTCGGCAAGAAGACGCCGATCAAGGCGGCGCTGCTGGATCAGAAGATCGTCGCCGGCCTCGGCAACATCTATGTATGTGAGGCGCTGTTCCGATCCGGCATTTCACCGCAACGGCTGGCCGCGTCGATCCCCGGCGCGCGCGCCGCTCGATTGGTGCCGGCGATCAAGCTGACACTGACCGAAGCCATCGCCGCCGGCGGGTCGTCGCTGCGGGACTACGTCCAGACCAACGGCGAACTAGGCTATTTCCAGCACGCCTGGAAGGTCTATGGGCGCGAGGGCGAAGCCTGCCCCACCTGCCCGCGCGATGGATCCTGCAAGGGCGTAAGCCGGATCGTTCAGTCCGGCCGCAGCACATTCTATTGCGCGCGGACGCAACGCTGATGCCCGGCCACGGACGAGCGTGAGCCGCGATACCGGGATTCGGTCGTTGCTGTCGTGCATTGCCATTCTGGCTGCCCTGGTCGCCGCCCCGGCGCGCGCGAACGATTTGCCGGTGGTTTACGAAGGGGCGCCGCCGGAGGCGGAATTCGGCGCGCCGTATGCGATCCGGGTGCTGCCCGGCGGCACCGTGGTGGAGATCTCAGGCAGTTTCTCCTGGGCCGTACCGCAGAGCTTCACCGCCATCCTGGCCGGCGCTCCCCAGGTGCAGGCGGTCCGCCTGGAAAGCCCGGGTGGTTACGTCCAACCCGCGCTCGCGGTTGCCGACATCATCCGGACGCGTGGACTGGATACCTATGTCGGACGGTTCTGTGCCTCGGCCTGCACCCTGGCGTTCCTCGGCGGCCAGCACCGCTATCTGGCACCCGCCGCCCGGCTCGGTTTTCACCAGGCCTACGCGCCGAACGTGCCGCAGGCGCGTGTCGATCCCATCCTGCGGACGGCCTACGGCACGGCCGGCCTGGCAACGTCCTTCATTGACCATATCCTGCGCACGCCGCCTCAGGCGCTGTGGTTTCCCACGCGTGATGAACTGCGGCAGGCCGGCATCACCGCCGGCGAGCCGCCACCGGCACTGCTGGTCCCGGATACCGAACCGGCGCCGGAATGGACGGAAGCCGCCAAAAACCTGCGCTGGGCGTCCGACGGCACGCTCTCTGAATTCGCCACGGCGACAGTGGATCTGCTGGACCAGTTGCAGGCGGCCGGCCCGGCGATTTGCTGGAATTACACCCACCAGGTACCGGTCGACATCGAAACTCAAATCCGAACCGAGACGCTGGACGCCCTGGAAGCAGCCCTGCGACGCGCCCGCGACGACATGCAGCAAGCGCCGGCGGTGGGACCGGACGCGGCGGAGAAATCCCGCGTGCTGGCAGTGCTGACCCGCACGCTGCCCGCGGCGGCGCGGGACCCTGCCATCGCGGTGCTGCGGGGAGACTCCGGTCACGCGGCGTTCTGTCCGGCCCTGCGCACGCTGCTGAACGCAGCCCTGGCGTTGCCGCCGGCGGATCGCGGTCCGGCCCTGCGCGCCCTGCTATCCGGCCAGCAGTAAACCCAAGGCCACGCTGGACGGGCCTCACCGGCGCTCCCTACAATGTGCCCGCCGCCCTGTCATGGAGTTGCGGGATCGATGACATTGTCCTGGTTTGCCTTCTTTCGCGACACCGGTTCGCCGCCGCCGCTGGACCCCGCTTCTCTGGACGCGATCGCCGCTGCGCTCCGCCATATCCCCGGTCTGCGGCAAGGCCTGGTGATGAACCGCCCCACCCGAGAGACCGCCCATCCGTTCCCCGACAATGAACCGTCCCCGGCCCTGGTCCTGCAACTTCAGTTCGACACGATCGAGGCGCTGGAATCAGCCGTCGCTGCCGACGGCCCGCTAAGGCCGCTCAGCGACGCGCACGGAGCAAATCGCGTGGTGACCCAGCAGGCAATGCTGACCCGGCGCTATCCGGTGCCCGACCCGGTCTTGCGCATCCCGGCGGGCGCATTGCCGTGCAGCTATCTGGTGCAGTACCCCGGCCCGGCGGTCGACCTGAACGCCTGGAACGGCCACTACAACCGCCACCACCCGCCGTTGATGGCAAAATTCCCCGGGGTGCGGGCGATCGAGATCTACACCCGTATCGACTGGGTCGACGGCCTCGGGTGGGCACGCGAAGACATGATGCAGCGTAACAAGCTGCTGTTCGACAGTCCCCAGGCCCTGACCGCGAGCCTTCGGTCTCCTGTCCTGCAGGAGATGCGCGCGGACTTCAATCGGTTCCCGCCCTTCAGCGGCGGCAACGTCCATTACGTGTTGGAAACGCGGTTCGCCGGCGCGCCGTGATGCTCGCCCCGATGGACCGGACACTGCCGAGCATGCTGCGGTCGCAGGCCGATCCCGATCGCGCGCTGGTGACGGTGGGCGCCATCACCTGGACGGTGGCGCAGGCCTGCCAGATCGCCGCCCGCCGTGGCGGCAGCCTGCGCGATGCCAGGGTCCAACGCGGCGACCGGGTGGCGGCGCTATGCGGCAACGGCCAGGAATTGCTGGAACTTGTGCTGGGCTGCGGTTGGATCGGCGCCGTGCTGGTGCCGATCAACACCGCCGCGATGGGGCCGCAGATCGGTTATTACCTCCGTAATTGCGGCGCTCGATTGCTGGTAACCGAACACCGTTTCCTGGATCGGCTCGCCTTGGCCGGCACGCTGCCCGTCGAACGCATCTGGGTGGTGGGCGGCGACGCTATCGTCCACACTGTCCCGGCCCAACCGTTTCCACCCTTGGCCGACCCGGTGGACGCCGAATCCGTGCTGCCGGGCGATCCGTTCGCCGTGCTGTACACCTCGGGCACCACCGGCCCGTCGAAAGGTGTGATCTGCCCGCACGCGCAATACTACTGGTGGGGCGCGAACTCCGCCGCGCTGCTGCAAATCGAGCCCGATGACGTCCTGTGCACCACGCTGCCGCTGTTTCACATCAATGCCCTGAACACGCTGGCGCAGGCGCTTCTCACCGGGGCGCACATGGTGCTGGAAAACCGCTTCTCCGCTTCGGGATTCTGGCCCACGATGGCGGCACGCGGCGCCACCGTCGTGTATCTGCTGGGCGCGATGGTGCCGATCCTGCTGTCGCAGCCCGTAACGCCACAGGAACGGGCCCACAGCGTCCGCCGAGGCCTCGGACCCGGCGTACCCGCGGACCTGATGACAACCTTTACCGCCCGCACAGGGGTTTCCCTGGTGGACGGCTACGGCTCCACCGAGACCAATTTTGTCATCGGCGCCACCGTCCCCGACCGCAAGCCAGGATCAATCGGCCGCATCCGGCCAGGCTTCGAGGCGCAAATCGTCGACGAACACGATAACCCCGTCCCCGCCGACGCTCCCGGCGAACTGGTGTTGCGGGCACGGGAACCGTTCGCCTTCGCCTCCGGCTATCTCGGGATGCCGGAAAAGACGGTCGAGGCCTGGCGCAACCTCTGGTTCCACACCGGCGACCG
>DATAZJ010000421.1:0-5335 GCA_036272115.1 Rhodopila sp.
ATCGCCGACACCACCGAATCCACCGCCGGATCCTGCTTCACCACGTTGGCCGCCTGGCGCTGCAGGATGGCCATCTGGTCGTACGATATGTCCTGCGCCGCATCGGTGACGCCGATCATGATCCCGGTGTCCTGCTGCGGAAAGAAGCCCTTGGGAATGATGATGTAGAGGAACACCGTCAGCGACACCGTGCCGATGAACACCAGCAGCGTGATGAAGCGAAACCGCAGGGCCACATCCAGCGTCCGCTCATAGAAGCGCAGCAGCCCCTCGAACATGCTCTCGATCATGTTGTAGAGGCGCCCGTGCTTATGCGCATCCGGCGCCAGGAACCGCGAGCACATCATCGGCGTCAGCGTCAGCGACACCAGCGCCGACACCACGATGGTGATCGACACGCAGATGGCGAATTCCCGGAACAACCGTCCGATGATGCCGCCCATCAGCAACAGGGGAATGAACACCGCGATCAGCGAGAAGCTGATGGACACGATGGTGAAACCGATCTCGCTTGCGCCTTTCAGCGCCGCTTCGACCGGCCCCATGCCCTCCTCGATATGGCGGAAGATGTTTTCCAGCATGACGATGGCATCATCGACCACGAACCCGACCGCGATGGTCAGGCCCATCAAGGACAAATTGTCCAGGCTGAAGCCGCACACGTACATCATGCCCAACGTGCCGACCAGCGCCACCGGTATCGTGATGCTCGGGATGATCGTCGCCCAGACATTGCGCAGGAACAGGAAGATCACCATCACCACCAGCCCGATCGCCAGCATCAGGGTGAACTCGACATCATTCACCGAGGCCCGGATCGTCAGCGTGCGGTCCGAAACCACCGTCATCCGGACATTGGGCGGGATGTCGGCCTTCAGTTGCTGCAACCGTCCCTTCACGCCGTCGGCGGTCGAAATGACGTTGGCGGTGGGTTGCTTGAACACCAGCAGCAGCACCGACGGCTTGCCGTTCGTCCACGCCTCCAGCTCGCGGTTCTGCGGCCCGGCGACCGCCCGCCCGACATCGCGGATCCGGATCGGGGCGCCGTTGCGATAACCGATGATGACGTCGTTGTATGGCGCCGCCTTCGTCAGTTGGTCATTGGCATAGATCGTGAAGGATTGCTTCGACCCGTCGATGCTGCCTTTCGGATCGTCCACCGTGGCGTTGGTCAGGACGGTGCGCACGTCCTCCATCGTCATGCCCATCGACGCCAGACGAGCCGGATCGACCTGGACGCGGATCGCCGGCGTTTGCTGGCCGACCACCAGCACCTGGCCGACGCCGGGAAGCTGCGAGATCTGCTGCTCGACGATGTTCTCGGCGTAGTTGTCCACCTCGGTGATCGGCACCTGGTCGGACTGCATCGCCAGGATCAGGATCGGCGCATCCGACGGATTGATCGCCCGGAACGTCGGCGGGCTCGGCATGTTCTTCGGCAACGACCCCTGGGCGGCGTTGATCGCCTCCAGCAACAGCGTCTCGGCATTGCCGAGATTGGTGCCCAGGTCGAACTGCAGCGCGATCGACGTCGTCCCCAGCACGCTCTCGGACGTCATTTGCGCCAGACCCGGCAGCATCTGGCCGAATTCGGTCTCCAGCGGCGTCGCCACGGTGGACGCCATCGTTTCCGGACTGGCCCCGGGATATTGCGCCGTCACCGTCAGCGTCGGGAACTCGACGTTCGGCAGCGGCGCCACCGGCAGCAGCGGATACGCGACCAGCCCGGCCAAAAAGATCGCCGCCGTCATCAAGGAGGTAGCGATTGGCCGCTTAATGAAAGGCGTCGAAATGCTCATCGCGATGACGTCCGGAAATGGGGTCGATCTTGGATCAGGTCGGCGATGCGCCGCCGGCGGAGGCCTGCGCGGCGGCCGGCTGGCCGGTCGCCTGCACCCGGACGCCCGGTGCCAGCCGCGACTGCCCGGCGACCACCACCGTCTCATTCCCCGACAGGCCCTTGGTGATCACCGCCAGGTCGGCGTCCTGGTAGCCGACCTCGACATTGGCCTGATCGACCGTTTTGTCAGGTTTGACGGTATAGACGAACAGACCGTCGGGACCGTGCTGCACCGCCAGCAGCGGCACCGTAACCACCTTCGGCAGCACGCCGACCTGCACGCGCGTGTTGACGAACTGCCCGGGCCACAGATGATCGTCGGCGTTGGCGAACGTCGCCTTCAGCGCGATCGTGCCGGTGGCCGTGTCGATCGTGTTGTCCGGCGTCAGCAGCGTCCCCGTCGCCAGCGCATTAGACGCATCCTGGCTGTTGAACGCCATGACCGGCACCGGCCCCTTCGTCCGCGCCTGCTGCACACGAACCAGATCGGCTTCAGGCAGCGTCAGCACCACCGAGATCGGCTTGTCCTGGGTGATCGAGACGATGCCGGTGCTCTGGCTGCTGGTCTGGATGACATTGCCGACATTGATCAGATAGAAGCTCAACCGCCCGTCGATAGGCGAGCGAATGGTGCAATACCCCAGGTTGATCTGTGCGGTTTCGACCATCGCGTTGTCGAGCGCCACCGCCGCCGTATCCTTGGCGACCGTCGCCTTCTGGTCGTCCACCTGCTGCACCGGGGCGAAGCTGCGCTTGGCGAGATCGGCGTAGCGGCGCAGGTCCAGCGTCGCGCTTTGCAGCAGCGCGGTGTCCTCATCCCGCTGCGCCATGGCCTGGTCGAGCGCGGCCTTGTACGGCCGCGGGTCGATCTGCGCCACGATCTCATCCTTGTGGACCTCGTGCCCCTGCTGGACGGGCAGGGCGATCAGCGTGCCGTTCACCTGTGCCTTGATCTGCACCACGTTCAGCGCCTGGACCGTGCCGAGACCGTCGAGAAATTCGGGCACGTCCTGAACCTGGGCGCTGGCAGTGGTGACCGGCACGGATGGCGACGGCGCCGGGTCGGCCGCCGCGGCAGGACCCGCCATCCGCCACACCAGGACGGCACCCAGCAACACGGCCGGGACAACAAGCCCGACGCCACGTTTCATCGTCATCACCACTCCACGGAAACTGTACCGGCAACTCACTTTGTAGGCAGCAGTTTGTATCTGGAGCGTGTCAGGCGAGCGCATTGTCGATATTGTGAAATACGTAAAAGCATCGTAATCACTTCCCGCACCGCAACATATTGTTGCCAAATGCGTCAATTTCCGACCAGACACCCGATTTGACACCGGCCCGAACCCGCCGCATCCTGCCCCATTACCCAGGGGTGCCCCACCAGCGGGGCTGAGATATCGCGGCAAACCGGCCCAGCCGGTGGTGCGATGACCCTTGAACCTGATCCGGGTCATGCCGGCGGAGGGACGGGTCGGCGCCACAGGACCCCCGATTCCCCTGCCTGCGGACACCCGCCCGCGACGTTGAAGGAGAGGTCCATGACGGTCCAGTCGAAGTCCACCATCCGCCCGAGTTCGGTGACCACCGGCCCCATAGCCGGTTCCCGCAAAATCTACACCAGCCCGGAGGGCCGCCCCGACATCCGCGTCCCGTTCCGCGAAATCGCGCTCGACCCCAGCGCGAAGGAGGAGCCGTACTGGGCCTATGACTGCTCCGGCGTCTACACCGACCCCTCGGTCACCATCGACCTGGAAGCCGGCCTGCCGCCGATCCGCCGCGAATGGATCGCCAAGCGCGGCTTCGACCGGATCACCCCCCGCGAAGTCCGGCCGGAGGACAACGGCAACATCGGCGCCGACAAGCTGGTCCCGCTGTGCCCCGCCGCGCTGCCGATCTATGGCGCCAGGCCCGGCCAGATGGTCACCCAATACGAATTCGCCCGCGCCGGCATCATCACCGAGGAGATGATGTACGTCGCCCATCGCGAGAACATGGGCCGCACCAAGATGATCCCCGGCGCCGAGGAACGCGTCGCCGACGGTGAAAGCTTCGGCGCCGAAATCCCCGCCTTCATCACCCCCGAATTCGTCCGCAGCGAGATCGCCCGCGGCCGGGCGATCATCCCGGCCAACATCAACCACCCCGAACTGGAGCCGGTCATCATCGGCCGCAACTTCCTGGTGAAGATCAACGCCAACATCGGCAACTCGGCGGTGACATCGGGCGTGGCCGAGGAGGTCGAGAAGCTGGTGTGGGCCACCCGCTGGGGCGGCGACACGGTGATGGACCTGTCCACCGGCCGCAACATCCACAACATCCGTAGCTGGATCATGCGCAACTCGGCGGTGCCGATCGGCACGGTGCCGATCTACCAGGCGCTGGAGAAAGTTGACGGCGACCCGACCAAGCTGGATTGGGAAGTCTTCAAGGACACCCTGATCGAGCAGGCCGAACAGGGCGTCGACTACTTCACCATCCACGCCGGCGTCCGCCTGCAATACGTCCCGCTGACCGCGAAACGCGTGACCGGGATCGTTTCCCGAGGCGGCTCCATCATGGCCAAGTGGTGCCTGTCGAAGCACAAGGAATCCTTCCTCTACGAACGCTTCGACGAAATCTGCGACATCATGCGCAAATACGATGTGTCGTTCTCCCTGGGCGATGGTCTCCGCCCCGGCTCCAACGCCGACGCCAACGACGCCGCCCAGTTCGGCGAACTCGAAACCCTCGGCGAACTGACCAAGGTGGCGTGGGACAAAGGCTGCCAGGTGATGATCGAAGGCCCCGGCCACGTGCCGATGCACAAGATCAAGGTCAACATGGACAAGCAGTTGAAGGAATGCGGCGAAGCCCCGTTCTACACGCTCGGGCCACTGACCACCGACATCGCGCCGGGCTACGACCACATTACCAGCGCCATCGGCGCCGCCATGATCGGCTGGTTCGGTTGCGCGATGCTTTGTTACGTGACGCCGAAAGAACATCTCGGCCTGCCCAATCGTGACGACGTCAAGGTCGGCGTCATCACCTACAAGATCGCGGCGCACGCCTCCGATCTCGGCAAGGGCCACCCGGCGGCGGAACTGCGCGACGACGCGCTGTCGCGCGCGCGCTTCGATTTCCGCTGGGAGGACCAGTTCAACCTCGGCCTCGATCCTGAAACCGCGCGGCTCTATCACGACGAGACCCTGCCCAAGGAAGCCCACAAGGTCGCGCATTTCTGCTCGATGTGCGGCCCGAAGTTCTGCTCGATGAAGATCACCCAGGACGTCCGCGACTACGCCGCAACCTTGAACGATCCGAACTCGATCGGAATTTCGGTCTCCGGCACCATCGAAGACGGCATGGCGCAGATGAGCGCCAAGTTCAAGCAGATGGGCTCGAGCGTCTATCTCGACGCCGACAAGGTGAAGGAGAGCAATCGGGTGCTGTGAGGCGCTTGATCGCTCTATCATGACCGGACTTTATCCGGGCATCCATCCCAGGAAGAAA
>DATAZJ010000422.1:0-2071 GCA_036272115.1 Rhodopila sp.
CGGGCAGATGTGAATCGGCGGATTGCCCAAAATTGCCCGCACGGCCGAGGAAGGGTCACGTCTTCCCTTTGGTTCAGCCTCGGGATCGTCGGCGCAATTGCCGTCGTGCGGGGGTGCCTTCTCTCTCTTAAGGCGGATGAAGCGCGATAAGGAGTGATGAAGGGGATTGCATTCGCGATCAGGCCTGGACGGTGATGCGGCGGATTTCGACTTTGGACCGGCCAAAGTTGACCAGCAGGTACAAGGGCTTGCCGCTCGCCTTGCGTTGGACCATGCCCTGGTCCTCGACAATCAGGTCAGCGGTATAATCAACGAAACCCACGCCATCGTAAAAGAGCCCGATTCCCCGCTGCCGCACGACACCGAGCCCGGACTTTCGCATCGGGCGGGCAAGGGCATTTCGGAAGCCCTATCAACGAACCCATAACCGAGCGCATTGGCAACCCGAAACGCGCACCCAATAACCCGCTCGGTCACCGGCACCAAACGCGTATCGCCTTCATCCATCCGCATCCCGCTAATCCGCCTCAAAAAAACCTGCCTTGGCGTCCATAACGACACCTGACGGCCCCGCGAGTTGCCTGAATGCGCATTGCCCTGTAACCCCGATGCGCAATGATCGAACTTTCCCGCGCCCCCGCGTCCCTGCCGCCCGGCCGTCGTATCTACGCTATCGGTGACATCCACGGATGCGCCCGGCAGTTGGCCGATCTGCACGCCACCATCGCCGAAGACCTGGCCAGTCGCCCCATCGCCTCCGCGCTGTTGCTCCACATCGGCGACTACGTGGACCGAGGCGCCGACACCGCCGGCGTCATCGCCCGGCTGGTCGATGGCTGCCCCATCCAGGGCATGGACATGGTCAACCTGATGGGCAACCACGAAAGCACCATGCTGGACGCCCTGTCCGGCGAACGCGCCGCCGGCACCGACTGGCTGTTCGCCGGCGGCAAGGCCGCGTTGCAGAGCTACGGCATCGACCCCGAGGGCCCGCGCGACCAGTGGGCCGCCGTCATTCCGGACGACCACCAGGATTTTCTGCGGAACCTGCTGCTGATGCACCGCGAGGGCGGCTACGCCTTCATCCATGCCGGCGTTCGCCCCGGAATCCCCCTGGAAAGCCAGGCGCGCGACGATCTGCTGCGCTCCCGCCAGCCGTTCCTCTATTCCGAGGCCGATTTCGGCGCCGTCGTCGTGCATGGCCACACGCCGGTGAAGACCCCGGTCGTCCGTCACAACCGCATCGCCATCGACACCGGCGCCGTGTTCGGCGGCAAACTGACCTGTGTCGTCCTGGAAGCCGACACGCTGGGCTTCCTGACCGCCGACCCGGTTGACGAGCCGGTGTCCATTGCCCATCGGTAACCTGGGCATGGCCACGCGACAGGTTTCCCCGGCGCCGGCTTCCTGCTAGCTAGCGCCCCCCGGAGACATACGCACACCCATGTTCGATTTTGCCTGGTCGGAAATACTCTTGATAGGGGCCGTCGCGCTGATCGCGATCGGGCCCAAGGACATGCCCGCCGCCATCCGCACCGCGTCGAGCATGATCAAGAAAGCGCGCCGCATGGCCGCCGAATTCCAGACCCACGTCGATGAGATGGTGCGCGAAGCCGACCTCGGCGACGTCAAGAAAGCCTTCTCCGACATCCGCAACCTCGACATCCCCAGCCTGCTGGAAAAGCACGTCGATCCGGACCACGCGATCCGCGACACCTTCGCCGACAACCCGCTGGAGCCGTCGTTTCCCGCCGCCGGCGACGTCTCCACCCTCGATGAGGTCGACGTCAGCACCCAGCCGCTCCTGGAGCCGCTGTCCGATCCTGCCGCGGTTGTCGAAAAACCCGACGCGCCGGCGTTCATTCCGCCCGGGCTGGTGCCGCCGCCGGTGATCCAGGCTGCCGAGACGACGCCGGAGGCTCCGGCTTTCATTCCGCCCGAAGCCGTGCTGCAACGCCGGTCGAAGGGGTAGGCAATGCAACTGACTATGGGCGTGTCGCTTTCCCCTGTTAGGGTCCGGCGCGACACAATCGCTCCCGGGGAAGCACCGCTACCCGATACCGTCATGGCG
>DATAZJ010000423.1:0-1666 GCA_036272115.1 Rhodopila sp.
ATCCCGATACCGAAATAATAGGAACCGTCACAGGCATAGCCATTGAACCATGTCCGATCGTAGACATTGCGGTCGGTGGTCACAGGAACGGCAATCGGCTCCGGCGTTTGGTGGATTGGGAAGTCATCGAGTTTGTTGAGCATGGGGGCTTCCGTTATTGATCCGAGGGCAGAACCGACGATCGTGATTGAGTATGCTCAGGCCGATGGCAGGGTCAGCACCACCTTGACGCAGTCGCCGTTATGCTGCGCGACGATGGCGTGGTTGATCTGGTCAAAGGGAAAGACCTGGATCAGCATCTCCAAGGGCAGCCGGCCGGCGCGCCAGTGATCGATCAGGACCGGCAGGAAGACGTCGGGGTCACTATCGCCCTCGATGATCCCACGCACGGTCTGGCCCAAGGTGAGCACGGTTCCGAGGTCGCCCGGCGGAGGCGTGCCCGCCGGTGGAATCCCGACGATGCCGAGCACGCCCTTGGGCGCCAGCGCGCCCATCACGGCGGCGAGGACTTCAGGCCGGCCGGTGGTGTCGAAGGCATAGTCCACCCCATTGGGCAGGATGGCCCGCACCGCCGCGGCGAGGTTTGGAGTTTCCGCAGGAGCGATCACGTGTGTGGCGCCCAGCTGTTGCGCGCGGGCACGCCGCGCTGCATGCGGCTCCACCACGATGATAGTCCGGCAACCCTGGATCGCCGCGCCCATCACCGCCGACAGGCCAACGGCGCCACCGCCGGTGATCAGAATAGAGGAGCCTCCGGGACAGGCCAGCGCCAGCATCACCCCGCCGGCGCCGGTCTGGACGCCGCAGCCCAGCGGCGCAGCGATCTCGAAGGGGATGTCGTCGGGAAGCTTCAGGACATTGCGTTCGTAGGCCAGCGCATAGGTGGCGAAGGACGACTGGCCGAAGAAATTGGACGAGATCGCGACGTCGCCCTGGCGGATCGCCTTTGAGCCGTCCGGCCTCATGCCGACATAGTTGAGCATTGGCATGGTGTAGCAATAGGCTGGATCGCCGCTCCGGCAGCGGTCGCACGATCCGCATGAGCGGAAGGTGAGGGCCACCCGGTCGCCTGGCGCAACCTTGGTCACCGCCGAACCGACCTTCTCCACGATGCCCGCGCCTTCGTGGCCCAGCACCGCCGGCATGGAGAAGGGCATGACGCCGGCCCGCGCCACCAGATCGGTGTGGCAGACGCCGACCGCGGCGATGTGCACCAAAATCTCGTCAGCCCGCGGTTCGTCGAGCTCAACGGTCTCCAGGGCGAAGTTCGCGCCCGGCTCGCGAACCACAGCGGCTGTGATCTGCATCAGTTTCTCCGTTCGGATTGCCAGAGGTCGAAGCTTTGGTGATCGAGCGCCTGTTCGCAGGCGCCTCGGGTCATCTTCAGGAACAGTGCATCGCCCCGTTCGGTCCGCTGGACGCTGAGGGCGGAGAACACACCCATCAGGATGCCGTGCAAGGTCTGCCGCCGATAGTCATGCCAGCAATGGTCCCAGTCATAGTTTCGCACGCCGCGCCGGGTCAGCTCGGCGTGATAGAAACGCACGAGATCGGCTTCGTGCCGCCGCCGCTCGGACGGCTCGAGGCCAGCGGACAGGAAATAGGCCACGTCCATGGGACCCGGTCCGACGCTCAGGGTCTGCCAATCGAGCGTCGCCATCGGCCG
>DATAZJ010000424.1:0-5674 GCA_036272115.1 Rhodopila sp.
GCCGCCCGGCAGGATGTTGCCCGCTTGTCGCGTAGCCGCCGGGCTGGCGCCCGGCCGGTGGATCAGGCGGCGGGCTGCTCGGCCGCGGGGGCCTCGGCGACCGGGGCCTCGGGCAGCTCTTCCATCGGCAGGTCCGGGTCCGGCCCGAACCTGCCCGGATTCGGTTCAGGCGGTCGCGGCGGCCTCGGGCTCCACATCCGCGAGGGCTTCCGCCGGCAGCTCTTCCCTTGCGCCGATATCGGCACCGGAGTGAGCCATTTCGGCGCTGATGCCGTCCAGCACTGCGCCGGCGACCAGGTCGCAATACAGCGTGATGGCGCGGATCGCGTCGTCATTGCCGGGGATCGGGAAGGTGACGCCGGTGGGGTCGGAGTTGCTGTCGAGCACCGCGACAACCGGGATATGCAGCTTGTTGGCCTCCTCGACCGCCAGCTTTTCCTTGTTGGTGTCGATGATGAACAGGATGTCCGGCAGGCCGCCCATGTCCTTGATGCCGCCCAGCGCGCGATCCAGCTTGTCCTTGTCGCGGGTGATGTCCAGGACTTCCTTCTTGGTCAGGCCCTGGGTGTCGCCGGCGACGAGATCCTCGATCTGGCGGAGGCGCTTGATCGAACCGGTGATGGTCTTCCAGTTGGTCAGCGTGCCACCCAGCCAGCGGTGGTTGATGTAGTACTGGCCGCACTTCTTGGCCGCATCGGCGACATGTTCGGCAGCGGCGCGCTTGGTGCCGACGAACAGCACGCGGCCACCGGCGGCGGTGACGTCACGCACGGCGCGCAGCGCGCGATCCAGCATCGGCACGGTCTGCTGCAGATCGATGATGTGGACCTGATTGCGGGTGCCATACAGGAACGGCGCCATGCGCGGATTCCAGCGGCGGGTGTGGTGACCAAAGTGAACGCCGGCTTCGAGTAGCTGGCGCATCGTGAAATCGGGCATCGCCATAAGCGTGCTCCTTTCCTGTCGTCCGGTTGTTGCCTCCGCGGGGGTTGCCTGTCGGCACCGGAACCCAAGACTGGGAAAGGTTCCCCGCGTGTGAATTTGCCGGCGATTGCCGGCGGGGCGGGATATGGCGGATGTTGGGGGGGAATGCAAGCGGGTTGGGCGCCACTACCCCCGACAGTGTCCGACTTGACGTGCCGGTCGGGTGGCCTTGAATAGCGTAGGACTGTCAAGCGCTACGACCTACCGGAAAGTCGCAATTATGCCTCATGCCAATGCCCGAGCGGCCTGGACCGTCGACGATCTGCAGGCGGATCCGAGCTGGGTGTGCGAACTCGACGATCGGGCTCGGCACGACCTGACCGGCGCTGTGCGCAACGCGGCGGACCCGGCGAAGACGCTGCTGGATTACCGCCGCGACGATTTCGACCTCGGCTCCGCGTGGCCGGTGATCACCGCCGCCCTGCGAGAGGTCCGCGACGGCACCGGGTTCGCGATCCTGCGCGGGATGCCGCGGGACGGACTGGCCGCCGAAGAATTCGAGCTGCTCACCTGGGCCATCGGCCTGCATACCGGCGTCGCTCGGCCGCAGGGCAAGGCCAGCCAGTTCCTTTCAGCCGTGCGCGACGCCGGCGTGACCTACCGCACCGGCAAGGGACGCGGCTACTCCTCCAACGCCGATCTGGATTTCCATACCGACAGCGCGGATATCGTGCTGCTGACCTGCTACAACGTCGCGAAGTCGGGCGGGATGAGCATGGTGTCCAGTTCGGTCACCGCGCACGAGATCATGTTGGCGGAACGGCCGGACCTTGCGGACCTGCTGCACCAGCCGTTCCATTTCAGCCGCCAGCAGGAACAGGCACCGGATGAGGCGCCATTCTATCCCAACCCGGTCTACGACCAGCGGGACGGCCTGCTGTTCAGCAAGTGGAACCGGAACCGGCTGCGTTCGGCCCAGGCGATCGAGGGCGTGCCGGCCCTGTCGCCCGCCCAGTTCGATGCGCTTGATCTGTTGGACGACGTGCTGCGCCGGCCCGGTGTGATGCACACGATGTATTTGCGTCCGGGCGATATGCAGATCCTGAACAATCATGTGACGCTGCACTCCAGGACCGAGTTCGAGGACCATGAGGACCCGGCGTTGAAGCGCTGCCTGTTCCGGCTGTGGCTGGCGCCGCCGGATGGTGTGGTGCTGCCGGAGAGCTGGTTGCCGGCCTACCGGTCGGTGGACGCTGGCACGGTGCGGGGTGGCATTGCCGGGCAGGCGTACGATGATGCGCGGCGGGCGTTCGAGCTTCGGCAGGCGGCGGATCTGGGGATGCAGATCGGGTGACGAAGCGCGTCCTCAAACTTTGGCGCTATCGGGGAAACTGCGAACGACCTCCAACGAAGCAGCGCTCGATCGCATCGAGGTACACGAAAAACAGCGGCCCAGCCCCAAGTGATCACCCTTGCCGTTGCCGTCAAGGATAGCGGTCAGGCCTCATCCGACGAGAGCACCCGCGTCAGGCGTTCGACAAGACCAGCAGGATCGGCCGGGTCACGGTTCAAATCGTCCAATGAGAGCGGGCAAGCCATATCCCGGGCAAGCCGAACAGCCACTGCCGCGGGATCAGCGCTTTGCGCCTTGAGATCGAGAACCGCCTGCCGAACCGCCCGCCGCCACTCGCGATTCAGGTCGATTCTGCTTCGCATGCTGGCTGTCAGGCGCCTGGCCAGTTCGGTTTGCCAATTGCCGATTTCGGCGTGCCAATGCAGCAGACTTCTGGCGTCTGGATCGGCCCAGCACTTGATGGTATGCGCCAGGATCAAGCCAATGTAATTTTCGACCGCCTGCAGCTGGCTACGTCCCACGTCCTCGATTTCCTCCACGACGTGAGTCAGGTCCAGGGCATTGGGCAAATCCCGCCGCATCGCCAACAAACGCAGTGCTTCCGCCTGCTGCTCGGACCATGCCAATATATCAATATCGTATAGGTCGGCGTTGGCCATCGTCATCTCCTGACCAGGTCACATTAGCAACGCGCGGACGTGAATGCCACTTAGCCGTCGAGAACCCTTCGCCGGCGACGTCCCCGTGCGCGCGGGGTCGGGCGCCCGCCTACCCCCCCGCCGCCGCGACCTCGGTCACCAACCTCGCCGCTTCCGCGCCACGCACCTTGGCGATGTCGTCTTGGTATTTCAGCAGCACGCCCAGCGTTTCATCCACGTCGCCGGCGGTCAGTTCGGTCTTGTTCAGGTAGGTCAGTGCCTGCGCCCAGTCGATCGTCTCGGCCACGCCGGGCAGCTTGAACAGTTCCTCGCCGCGCAGGCGTTGCACGAAGCCGACGACCTGTTCCGCCAGATGATCCGGCACGCCGGGGGCCTTCGCCGCCAGGATCGCCCGCTCACGCGTCGCGTCGGGGTAGTCGACCCAGTGGTACAGGCAGCGACGGCGGATCGCGTCATGCACCTCTCGCGTGCGGTTCGACGTCAGGATCACCACCGGGCGGGTCGCCGCGCGGACCGTACCGAACTCCGGCACCGTGATCTGGAAGTCGGCCAGCAGTTCCAGCAGGAATGCCTCGAACGGCTCATCCGCGCGGTCCAGCTCGTCGATCAGCAGCACCGCCGGCGGCAGATCGGGATCGATCGCCGACAGCAACGGCCTGGCCTGCAGGAACTCACGCGTGTAGATGTCGCGGGACAGTTCGTCGCGGTCGGTCTGGCCGGCGGCCTCGGCGAGGCGGATCGCCATCAACTGGCGAGCGTGATCCCACTCATAGGCGGCGGCCGACAAATCCATGCCGTCATAGCATTGCAGGCGGACCAGCCGGCGGTTCAGGCCGGCGGCCAGCACTTTGGAAATCTCGGTCTTGCCGGTGCCCGGTTCACCCTCCAGCAACAGTGGGCGCTGCATGGTCAGCGCCAGATGCACTGTCGTGGCCAGTTCCAGATCGGCGATATAACCGTTGTCGGAAAGCAGTCGAGCCGTGTCGGCGACCGTCGCAGGCAGTGATGACACTAGAGCATGCTTCCCAGCATCAACAGCGCCAGGATGACGAACACCCCGCCGCCGATCCATGCGGCGACCGGCAGGCCGAACGGCTCATTGGGGACCAGCGCCCAGACCGAGACGGAAGACGCCGGCGGCGACAATGCGGCAGCCACGACCGCGACGGGTTCGGCCATGCTGTGCGCCGCGGCGTCTTCGACGGCGGCGGGCGACATCGCCTGCACCTGGGCACTGAAACGGTCGAAGAACGCGTCCGCCATCTGCTTTGCCGTGGCATCGATCAGCCGGCCACCGAGTTGCGCCAGTTTGCCGCCCACCTGGGCGTTGACCGCGTAGCTCAGCAGTGTGTCGGCGCCGTCATCGGCCAGGCTGACATTAGCGCCGCCCTTGGCGAAGCCGGCGACACCGCCCTGCCCCTCCCCGCTGATCCGGTAGCCATTGGGCGGGTCGATGTCAGACAACTGCACCTTGCCGGTGAAGCGGGCGGAGATCGGGCCGACCTTGATCGCGGCGGTCGCCTTCATCTGGTCGCCGTCCAGTTTCTCCAGGCTCTCACAGCCGGGTATGCTGACTTTCAGCACCTCGGTGTTGTTGAGTGCCTCCCAAACGGTTTGCCTCGGCGCCGGAATGCGTCGTTCGCCCGTCATGTCCATGCGAAATTCATCCTTAGAGCCTGATCGCCTGTGACCGAAGGCCGGAGGGCGTGAATCAGGCGAAAAAACACCTATAGAGCGCCGCGGACGTTACCGGCAGGGTCGCAAGCATGCAACCGACCCCGGGGCAGGTCGATTCCGTGCATCGAATGCCTCCCGAGCGACGGGTCCGATCAAAAGCCGGCCGGCCATCCTCCCGGGGGATCGACCGAAACTTGGCAACCATATGGTGCGCTCTCTTCACTTTGCTCGTTATAGTACGCGCCCGAGCATCGGCTGTGCCACGCACAAAATAGTTCCAGCGACCGGATGGCACCGCCTTCAGGTGCGCCCTTTGCCGCTGGACGGAAACATGGTCTGACAATCGCCATGCATCTACTGGCGGGCGAACGCGATCGATTGACCATTCCGGCGATGTCGCGCCAGCGGCGGAAGTTCCCGTTGGTTCAGGCGCTGCGTGCCTTGGCGGCGCTGGCTGTCGCTTTCGCGCATACCGCTTATGACGGACTGGGCATGGTAACGGGCGCACACACGCTGACCTGGCTCTATCATGCCGCGCCCTGGGGTGGAGGCGTGGATGTCTTCTTCGTCATCTCCGGCTTCGTCATTGCCTGGTCATCCCAGGCGCTGTTCGGCCGGAGCGGCGCTGCACGGATATTCCTGGCGCGGCGAGTGGCTGGAACCCGTGGAGTCTGAACCGAGCCGGTGAAAATCTCCGGAACGGCCAGGACGGACGGAGGTCATTCCTTGTCGCCCTGCCGCCGCCGATCGGCGCTCGGGATCGCAGGATGGTGGGGTCGGCAGGTTTTTCCCACCAGCTTCGGCCACTCGGCAGAAAATGCCGCTCCCGGGAAACAAAATTACAGTCTTTTCAGCGCGCCGCCGTTGGCGCGGATTGTGCGTCATGCCCTCCGCCACTTATCGGCAAAGGAGCATCCGTCGTGTCGATATCCATATCCGGGCAAAACGAGCGGTGGGCGCAGCTCAATGCCTATCAGCCGCCCAGTTCGCGGTCTGGCCAGAACAGCGCCTCGTATCCGGCAATTGGCACGGCCCCACCGCCCGCACCCGGCACCGTCAC
>DATAZJ010000425.1:0-4699 GCA_036272115.1 Rhodopila sp.
TCGAGTTTGATCGGCCAGGGGTTGGCAACGTCCTTGCTGATTTTGGGTTTCCAGTCGGTCTTCCCCTCATTCAGCGTGCCGAGGTAGATCCATCCCGTGGTCGGTAGACCGGCGGTGCCGGAGCGCGACAGGCTCTCGACCTGATCAACGAGCGCGGCTTGCAGCTTGGTGGCGACGGTCTGCAATTGTTGCGCTTTCTGGGCGGGCGCGGCGTTCTGGGCGTCCTGGACAGCGTTCAGTGCCTCACGCGTCTGGTTGAACTGAGCGAGGGAGACGGTGGCGCCGCCGATCTCGATCTTCTGCACGCCTCGGGCGAAGAGCCAGGCACCGACCTGGGTCGGGAAGATCAGGATCATCGCCACCGCGACGATGATCATCACTTCGCGGATGATCCCCAGCCAATCCTTGATTGCCTGAACCATGGTTGCGGCCTGTGTGCTACACCATCACGATCGGACGCACCGGCGCGCCCGTCGCCCCCCGGATCTTGGTTGCCAGCAGAATGAAGCACGCGGCATAGACCCGCGCCGCGGCGAGTTCCTCCAGCGCCAGGTTCTCGATCAGATAGACGCCACACTCGGCCAGGGCGAACTGATGCACCGGCATCATGACGCTTTTGTTGGGGTTCGGCAGCACCTCTACCGCCATGTTGTCGGCGCCGATCGCAACGATACCCTGGTCGATCAGCCATTTCGCCGCCGGCACGTCGATCCCGGGCTCACCTTCCACATAGCGGGTGTTGTCCACCCCGAAATGGCGTCCCCAACCGGTGCGGATCAGCGCGATATCTCCTGGCTCCACCGCGAAACCACCCGCATCCGCCGCCCGCTTCAAATCGTCCGGCGTCACTGTCTGCCCCGGCGACAAATGCGACGCCCCGCCCACGTCGAACAGCACCGCCCGCGTGACCATCGGCGGCGCGTGCTCGATCCCCAGCCGATCCAACCCCCAATCCGTCACCACGTCCGCACACGCATTGCCGTTGTAAAGCATGTCGCCCTTGGAAAAATGCCCCAGCGCGTCGATATGCGTGCCGACATGCGCGGTCATCTCGATCCGTTCAAGATTGGTGCCGGCATCGTTCGTCGCCCCCATCTTGCGGCGGCGCTTGATGGTGTCGCGCCACGACCCGAAGATCGACATCAGGAACGGAGTCTGATTCGGCGCCATGTAGGGCGCGCCCATGTAGATCTCGTGGCTGACGTCATAAATCCGGCCCTGCCGGACCGATGCCAGCGCGGCGAGGCGCTTTTCCACCGTCAGCAGATTACCCGCGCCGATCTGGTCTGTTGGCCCCCATTGGGCGTGGCTGTGGATCATCTGGACGCTCCGTTTCCTGGTTGGATACAGCGTGCCATGCGCCGCGGGGCTGGGCAACGCGCCCGCGGCCAGACATGGTTGCGTCATGTCCGATCTGAAACCACTCTCCAACGTCCGTCTGTGGCTGCTGCTCGCCGCCGCCTTCGGCACCTTCGCCATCGGTGCGGGCTTCATGCACGCCTACACCGTCTTCCTGGTCACCTTCATCGATGCGTTCGGTTGGACCCGGGCGGAGGTCTCGCTGGCCTATTCGGTGTCGCAGATCGTCAGCGGCATCAGCTCCCCGCTGGTCGGCTGGCTGGTGGACCGGCTGGGGCCGCCGCGGCTGATCCTGATGGGCGGCGCGCTGCTGACCGTGGGGCTGCTGGCGAACGCCCACGCCACCCAGCTTTGGCACATCGTCGCGCTGTATGGCGTGGTGATGACGCTGGGTGCCAACTGCCTCGGGCTGGTGGTGTTCGTGCCGCTGCTGTCGCGGTACTTCGTGCGCAACCGCGGCATGGCGGTATCGATCGTGCAATCGGCGAACGGATTCGCCCGGGCGTTCTCGGCACCGGTGACCACGCTGATGATCTCGGGACTGGGCTGGCGAGGGGCCTATCTGTGGCAGGGCGTGTTCATGGGCGTCATCCTGCTGCCGCTGGCATCGTTGTTCCGCGGAGTGGGGCAGGTCGGGCGCCGGCACGCGGCGCACGGCGAGGGCTGGACGGTCCGCCAGGCAATCCGGACACCGCATTTCTGGCTGCTGTTCTCGGTCTACATGTTTACCGGCCTCGGCAGCTTCCTGGTCGCCCTGCACCAATTGGCGTTCGCGATCGACATCGGATTCGACAAGCTGTACGCCGCCGAGGTGCTGGGAATGGGGGCGTTCCTGTCGTTGCCGGGGGTGATCGTCACCGGCACGCTGTCCGACTATGTGGGGCGGGAGGTGGCTGCCACGGTCACCTACGGAACCTCTATCCTGGGCGTCGTCTTCGCGATGCTGATCACCTCACCCGATCAGCACGTGCTGCTGTGGCTGCATGCGTGCTTCTTCGGCCTGACCTGGGGCGCGAGGGGGCCGGCGATCACCGCCAAGACGGCTGATCTGTTCCCCGGCCCCAACCTGGGCGCGATCCTGGGCGTGATCACCATCGGCACCGGACTGGGCGCGGCCGGTGGCGCCTGGCTGGCCGGCTTCGTGTTCGACACCACCGGCAGCTATAAGGTCGCGTTCGGCCTGTCGATTTTCTTCTACGTCTGCGGCAGCGTCGCGTTCTGGGCGCTGCGCCGGCGGCCGGCGATTCAAGCCTAATGTCCGCACTGGGACTATCCACCGCAACGCGCAACAGGAAAGCCGGATGAGCACGCGCCATTATCTGGGTATTGCCGAACCCTTGCCGGCGAATTGGTCCATAAGCTTTCCGGCCTTTCCCGGCACGGTCACAACGGGTCGCGACTTCGCTGAGTTGATGACGAACGCGCGTGACGCTCTTGCATCCGTCGTTGCCGCCATGGAGGAAGGATTGGTCGCCCGTCTGGACAATCTTGCCAATCGAGCGCACGCCAGCCATTCGGCGTTGTTGGCGCGCGGGGCTTGTATGGTACTTGCTGTCGAGGCGGCGGACTAGGTCATCATGCGCCAAGAAATCAATAGAGCAGCTTGAGAGAAGAGATCTGATGCTGTTCCTGGTCATCAGCGAACCCCGTCCCGAACGTCCGTCCAGCGTCACGGCGGCACGGCAAAGCTACTGGACCTGGGTCCAGCCGCTGATCGACAAGGGCGAGGTTCGCAGTATCCACGCCAAGGTCGGCCGAGGTGCCGTGGCGCTGTTCGATGTTCCGTCCCATGAGGCCCTGCACGCCCATCTGAATGCCTGGGCCGACATCATTCCGGCGACGTTCCAGGTGCATGCGCTGATCGATCCGGCCAATGCTCGGCGGTTTTTGGACGCGCAGGGGACGGCGGGATAGAACCAAGTCCGTGATCGCGGACACCTCTACCGGCCCCATCCTTGACGTCTCGGCGGGCTACATCCTGGCCTACCGACTGTTCGACGTCGCCTATGCCATCGACCTCGGCAAGGCCGAGGAAACCTGGGCCCGCACCGTCCGCACCGGAAGTTCGCGCGGACGCCTGACCACCACGCCGCCCAAGGCGATCGCCTTCGGGGTGCCCCCCGTTGCCCTCGGCCTCGGCACCATCGCGCTGCCGCTGCAGGAAGCCCCCCTCCAAGCCACCGTCACCGCTCGGCTTTACGATTTCGGCGTCATCAGCATTGCCCTGCGCCTCTCCGTCGTGGACCTGTCCTGGGCGGCCTTTTCACAACGCCTGAACGCCGTGGATCGAGCCGTCGGCGCCGCGCCCGCCACGGCGCTATGGACAGACCTGCTCGATCGTGTCCGCCAGGGGATCGGCGCCGCTCTGATCCGGCCGGTCCCATCGACGCTGGAGGAAGATTACCTCGTCGGCGTCGCCAACGCCTTCAGCGAACCGGTGACGGCCGAGACGCTGACGGCGCATCTGGACCTGATCCCCCTGCTGTCCGGCGAGCAGCGCCCGCTGTCCGACGGCGCTCGACGGGACCTGCTGCGGCACCGCTACTCCTACTACACCGACGACATGGTGGTGCTGACCTGGGACCGGGCCTTCATCTACGAACCGCGCGGCGATACCGACGTCATCGACGTGCTGGAAGTGGCGAACGCCCAGTTGCTGGAGATGCGCTACTACGACGAACTGCTGGATGCCGAACTGCCGCGCATGTACGATCTGGTGGAGGCAACCCGGCGGCGCTGGATGCTGCCGGGCGCCCGCCGTTTCGCCGACCTGGCACGCCGGCTTTACACCATCGTCGCCGAAGTAACGGAACTGACCGAGAAAGTGGACAACGCCCTCCAGGTGACCGAGGACGTCTACCTCGCCCGCATCTACGCCGCCGCGCTGGAACTGTTCCGGGTGCCCACCGTCAGCGCCGCGGTGGACCGGAAACTGTCGATCATCCGCGACACCTACACGGCGCTCTACGACGAGGCCCACAGCAGCCGGTCGGAATGGCTGGAGATCGTCATCCTGGTGCTGATCTTCGTGGAGATCGTTCTGGCGATCGTCCGGTAGCCGGGCCTGTCGAACCATGCCCGGCACCGGTCGCAAGTCGGCTCAGGCGACGCGGATAAATAATACCAACCGGCATTGATGCAGACTCTTCGGTTGACCCCGTCCGTCATGCCGGCGCATGCCGGTATCCACGCCTTTTACGAGCGGAAACAAAGGCATGGATGGCGAGCCTGTGCTCGCCATGACGGTTGCACGGCGGTGCCGATGGGTCAACAACAAGAGCGATTGGCATAAGTGCTTCGACGTTGGCATTACCATCCGATCCCACACGGCGGGCGAGAA
>DATAZJ010000426.1:0-2487 GCA_036272115.1 Rhodopila sp.
CCGAATATCCTTCGCATAGTCGGGCAGGGCGGTCTTTAGCGCTTCCAACGACATGTCGTACGTCTCCGTGTTGCGAGATGTGCAACCCGCCACGGTCCGGTTGTCCCGAACCGTGGCGAGCGGTTTGGATCAGGCGGCCGGACGCAGCACCTGCTCGCCCTTATTCCAGTTGCACGGGCACAACTCGTCCGTCTGCAACGCGTCCAACACCCGCAGCACTTCCGCCGGGTTGCGCCCCACCGACAGATCGTTCACCGCGGCGTAGCGAATGACCCCCTCCGGATCGATCAGGAACGTGGCGCGCAACGCGACGCCCTCAGCCTTGTCCAGCACGCCGGTCGCCGTCGCCAGCGCCCGCTTGACGTCGGCCAGCATCGGGATTGGCAGGGTCCGCAGTTCGTCGTGATGCAGGCGCCAGTTCAGGTGCACGAACTCGCTGTCGATCGAAACGCCATACACAACGGTATCGCGATCGGAAAAATCGCCGGCGAGCTTGCCGAACGCCACGATCTCCGTGGGGCAGACAAACGTAAAATCTTTCGGCCAGAAAAACACGAGTTTCCACTTCCCGGCATCGGTGTCCGACCCGATATCGGTGAACGCGCTCTCCAGCTTCAGTCCCTCAGGGCCGCCTTTGACCGCCTTCAGGGAAAAGGCGGGAAATGTGTCGCCAACAGTCAGCATCAAGTTCTCTCCAAATGGTGCAACACCCATGTGGCGCACCCGGAGATTTCGTGCCAATGAATGAAGTTGGACATTTTGATTGACTGAACCGATGACCCTCCTGCCCAGCCCGCAACAGCTCCGCTATCTGGTGACCCTCGCCGAAAGCCGCCACTTCGGCCGAGCCGCCCAAGCCTGCGCGGTGACCCAATCGACATTATCGGCCGGATTGCTGGCGCTGGAGCGGCAACTGGACTGCCACATCCTCGACCGTGCCGCCGGCCGCCACGTCGTCTTCACCCCTCTGGGTCTCGAACTGGTGGAGCGCGCCCGCACCGCCCTGACCGCGCTGGAAGCGGTGACCGAGGCGGCCATGGCAGCACGCGAACCCATGGCCGGCCCGCTGCGCCTGGGCGTCATCCCCACCATCGGCCCTTTCCTGCTGCCGACGCTGATGCCCGCCCTGCGCACCGCCTTTCCCCGGCTGCGGCTATACCTGCGCGAGGACACCACAGCGAACCTGGTCGATCGGCTGACCGCCAACCGCCTCGATCTGTTGCTGCTGGCCACGCCATGCGACTGCGGCGGCGCGGACACCGTGCCCGTCGCACGCGACGCCTTCCTGATCGCCCTGCCACCCAATCACCGCCTGGCCGGCGAAGAGGAAATCCCGATCGCCGCCCTGGCAACCGAACGGCTGCTGTTGCTGGAGGACGGCCACTGCCTGCGCGACCAGGCGCTGGCGGTGTGCGGCCTGCTCGCCGGCGACCGAGGCGATAACGACGGTTTCGCCGCAACCAGCCTCCATACATTGGTGCAAATGGTGGCCAGCGGCCTTGGGATCACGCTGTTGCCGAGGCTGGCGGTAGCGGCCGGGATCACCGAGGGAACCGGCCTGGTGCTGCGCCCGCTGGCCGGGGCGGGGGCATGGCGGACGCTCGGCCTCGCCTGGCGCCCCAACGCGCCACGTGCCGCGGATTACCGCGCGCTCGGGTCGCACCTGATGGAGATCTGCCGGGACACATTGGAAGGGTAGGGGGGGGTCTGGAGCGGGTGAAGGGAATCGAACCCTCGTGTGCAGCTTGGGAAGCTGCCGTTCTACCATTGAACTACCCCCGCGCCGGGGGCGTCCTTTTAGACGGTTCGCTTCGGCGATGCAATTCGGTGTCTTGGTTTAATAGAGTGCCGGCCGGGGAGGACAAACCATGGATCACACACCGCCGCCCGTGTCGCTTGCCGCCGCCCTCGCGCTGCCACGCACGCCGGGCCGTTCCGCCGAAGTGTTCCGCGACGGTGACCTGGAGTTCCGCTTCGCCGCCCGTCCGACCGACGGACCACAAGTTCCGCATCTGCGCGACGAGATTTATTTCGTCGCCGCCGGGACGGCTCGCTACCGGGTGGAAGACCGGGTGACCGAGGTCGGGCCGGGTGATCTTCTGTTCTGCGCCGCCCATGTGCCGCACGGGTTCGAGGGTAATTCGGCCGACTTTGCCGTTTGGGTGGTGTTCTACGGGCCGGAGAAATAACGGGTTACGCTGGGACTCGCTTCGTGCGTGTCACCAACGCTAGTACCGCAGCTTGGTTGATTGATAACGAATATAACCACGGATAGAATAACCTCCCGCCTTGGTTGGCGGGATGTAAGACTGGTCGCCCCATCACCCGGCGATCTATTGAATCTGCCATCAGCCTATGAGCAACAGATATGCCCCGGATTCCACCCGAACTATCTTTCCAGCAGCGCCGCGACGACGAAGAGCCGTTAGCGCATTTGGGCCAAGTTGCCCATATCGCAGAGATCGACGAGCATGGTTGCGGTGAATG
>DATAZJ010000427.1:0-3928 GCA_036272115.1 Rhodopila sp.
CCCACCGTAGGCGGCGAAATCAATTTTCATCCGTCCTACGACGGCAACCCCCTGGTCAACGCCATGACCGTCGGCATCGCCCACAAGGAACGGATTTTCCTCAGCGCCGCCGCCGGCAT
Source organism: Rhodopila sp. (assembly GCA_036272115.1). Classification (GTDB taxonomy): domain Bacteria; phylum Pseudomonadota; class Alphaproteobacteria; order Acetobacterales; family Acetobacteraceae; genus Rhodopila. The sequence goes on from DATAZJ010000427.1 coordinate 120, forward strand.
CGGCAACCCGGTGGTGTATGTCGGCTCGAAAACCGGCCGCGACGGAATCCACGGCGCAACCATGGCCTCGGCCGAGTTCGCCGCGGATTCCGAGGACAAGCGCCCCACCGTGCAGGTCGGCGACCCGTTCACCGAAAAACTGCTGATCGAGGCCTGTCTCGAACTGATGGCCACCGACGCCATCGTCGCCATCCAGGACATGGGCGCCGCCGGCCTGACCAGCAGCGCCGTCGAAATGGCCGGCAAGGGCAACGTCGGCATCGAACTCGACCTCGACCACGTCCCGGCCCGCGAAACCAACATGACCGCCTACGAATTCATGCTGTCCGAGAGCCAGGAACGCATGCTGATGGTCCTCCGCCCCGACCGCGAGCAACTCGCCCGCGACATCTTCACCAAATGGGACCTGGATTTCGCCATCATCGGCCGCATCACCGACACTGGCCGCATCGTCGTCCGCCACCACGGCCAGACCGAGGCCGACATCCCCCTCGCCCCCCTGAACGACCAGGCCCCGCTCTACACCCGCCCCACCGTAGACACCCCAAAACCGGAAAAACTGAACCCCGCCCGTATCGAGGACCGCTACGGCCTGACCGGAGCACTCACAAAACTCGTCGCCTGCCCCGACCTCTGCTCCCGCGCCTGGGTCTGGGACCAGTACGACAGCACCGTTGGTGGCCAGACCGTCAAACGCCCCGGCGCCGCCGACGCCGCCGTGGTGAAACTCGAAGGCCTGAAACGCGCCCTCGCCCTCACCACCGACTGCACCCCCCGCTATTGCCTGGCCGACCCCGAAACCGGCGGCGCCCAGGCCGTCGCCGAAGCCTGGCGCAACCTCACCGCCGTTGGCGCCCGCCCCCTGGCCATCACCGACAACATGAACTTCGGCAACCCCGAAAAACCCGAGATCATGGGCCAGTTCGCCGCCGCCATCCGCGGCATGGCCGCCGCCTGTGAGGCGCTGGACTTCCCCGTCGTCTCCGGCAACGTCAGCCTGTACAACGAAACCGAGGGCAAAGGCATCCTGCCCACCCCCGCCATCGGCGGCCTCGGCGTGCTCGACGACGCGTCGCTGGCAGTCGGCCTGGCCCTTCCGCCCTGGCTCGACATCGTCCTCATCGGCGCCACCGCCGGCTGGCTCGGCCAATCTCTCTGGCTGCGCGAAATCGCCGGCCGTGAAGACGGCGCCCCCCCGCCGGTCGATCTGGCCGTCGAAAAGGCCAACGGCGACTTCGTCCGCACCCACATCCTGGACGGCACAATACGAGCCTGCCACGACGTCTCCGACGGTGGCATCCTGGTCGCCGTGGCGGAAATGGCCATGGCCAGCGGCACCGGCGCCCGGATGTCGGCTCACCCGCGCGACATCCCCGGCCATGCGTTCTGGTTCGGCGAGGACCAGGCCCGCTACATCGTTGCCGTGCCCGACCACGCCGGCTTCACCCGCATCGCCGAGGCCGCCGGCATCCCCACCCTGCGCCTCGGCACCTCCGGCGGACAGGATTTGACACTGCCCGACGGCGGCTCGATATCGATCGCGGCCCTTCGCTCGGCGCACGAACGCTTCTTCCCCGCCTGGATGGACGGAACCACCAGCTAGCCGCCGTGCCCCCTTGCCATTGCCCCCCTTGCCATTGTCCCCCTTGCCATTGCCCCCATGTCATTGCGAGCAGCGCAGCGACGCGGCACTCTCCCTCCGCGTAACCACCGAGAAGGACACCACCCCATGGCGATGGCGGCCAACGAAATCGAGGCCCTGATCAAGGCGGCGTTGCCCGACGCAAGCATCACCGTGGAAGATCTCGCCGGCGACGGCGACCACTATGCCGCCAAGGTCGTCAGCGAGACATTCCGCGGCATATCACGCGTCAAACAGCACCAGATCGTCTATGCGGCGCTGCGCGGACGCATGGGCGGCGAACTTCACGCCCTTGCATTACAGACCTCCGCACCCGAATAATCAGGTAAGCCAAATTTCTGGCCACAAGGAGTTCATCAGCATGGCCGACGCGACCGCCGAACGCATCCAGCGTGACATCACCTCGAACGACGTGATGCTCTACATGAAGGGCACCCCGATGTTCCCCCAATGCGGCTTCTCCGCTCGGGTGATCCAGATCCTGACCCACATGGGCGTCCCGTTCCAGTCCGCCAACGTGCTGGAAGACCCTGAACTGCGCGAGGGCGTTAAGGCATTCTCGCAATGGCCCACAGTGCCCCAACTCTACGTCAAGGGTGAGTTTGTCGGCGGCTGCGACATCGTCACCGAGATGTTCCAGGACGGCGAGCTGGAAACGCTGCTGAAAGAACACGGCGTCCCCGTCAAGGCATAACCACCCCAACCCGTCATGGCGGGCGCAGGCCCGCCATCCACGCCTTCCTCGCCGCGTTAACCGCTTGTTCATCTCGACGCGCTAATCCTCACCCCCGGACCAGGAGGTGAGCCAATGCACATCGCCATCATCATACCCGCGTTCGATATCGCCCCCTTCCTCGCCGACGCGGTCCGCTCGGTCCTGGCGCAAACCCACAGCGATTGGTCGCTGGTCATCGTCGATGACGGCTCCACCGACGCCACCGCCACCATCGCCGCCGGGTTTCAGGACAACCGCATCACCCTGGTCCGGCAGCAAAACGCCGGCGTCTCGGCCGCCCGGAACCGCGGCATCCAACAGGCCGAAGCCACAGCCCCTGACGCCTTCCTTTTTCTTGACGGCGACGATTGGCTGGCTCCGACAGCCCTGGCGCTGCTGGCCGACGCGCTCGACGCCGCGCCATGGGCCGCCGCCGCCTGCGCCCGCTACGCCCGCGCGTCGGCCGACGGCGCCACCCGCCTGTCGCCGAAACCGCCGGAAGGCTGCGTGCTGGAACGCCTGCTGATCCGCAACCTGTTCGCCAACGGCGGCCATCTGCTGATCCGGCAGGAAGCACTGCACGAAGCCGGCGCCTTCCGCCGCGATCTCTCGCACGGTGAGGACTGGGAATACTGGACCCGCATTGCTTTACTGGGAGAATTCGTTGCGGTTCAATCGCGAACCCCGGTCCTGTTCGTCCGCGAGCGCCCCGGCAGCGCCATGCTCACCAAGGGCACCGACCCCGCCGCCTACCGCGCCGCGACCGACGCGATCCACCGCAACCCCGCCATCGCCGAGCGTTTGGGCGGGTCCCGGCTGCCGCAACTCCGCCGCCGAGCGGATGCCGAGACGGCATGGGCGGTCGGTCGCGAACTGATCCGGCACGGACAGCAACGCGCCGGCCGACGCTGGCTCGGGCGTTCGATCGCCGGCGCGCCAAGTCCACGGCGCCTGCTGCTGATGGGTCTGTCGTGGCTGCGGGTCGGGCCGTTCCGCCCCTATTGGACGGCGACTTGACAGTTGCTTTTACCATTTATCGCCACGATTGACATCGATCGGGGATTCTGCGTCAACTATCCCGTGCAATCGTATTTTGGCTTGCCTTTCTGCGCTTCCGTCTTCGGCTGCTTCAGGAGGTCCAAAGACCCGGTTGTCTTTAGCATCGCGTGATCTTGCTCGATGCGTGGACGGAGAAGTACGCAGACATGGCTACCGGCACAGTCAAGTGGTTTAATACCACAAAGGGTTATGGATTCATCATGCCGCAGGATGGCGGCAAGGATGTTTTCGTCCACATCACCGCGGTTCAGGCTGCTGGCCTTCGCGGGCTGGACGAAGGACAGGTGATTTCCTTCGACGTCGCGATGGAGCGCGGAAAGTCCACTGCGACAAACCTGAAGCCAGTCTAGCAGGCCTCGGGCGGACTTTGGCTAAGCGGCCGGTTGGTGGGAC
>DATAZJ010000428.1:0-2944 GCA_036272115.1 Rhodopila sp.
GCTGAAGTGATGGTGCGCGTTCAGCCATTCATTGCGGAACGCGCCCAGGGTCGAGAAAGGGCGGAGCTGGATCATGACGGGGGAGTCCTTGTGTGTTGCGCCCCAGGTGGGAAGCCGTTTGGCATTCGGCAAGTGTTACAAAGCGGCGGTCAGACCCCCGTCCACGACAAGGATGTGGCCGGTGATGTAAGACGCGGCGTCCGACGCGAGAAACACCGCCGGCCCGGCCAGTTCCTTGGGATTGCCCCAACGGCCCATGGGCGCCCTGGTCGAGATCCATTCACTGAATTTCGGGTCCTTGTGCAGGGTATCGGTGGAGTCGGTAGGGAAGAAGCCGGGGGCGATGGCGTTGACGGTCACGCCAGCCGGGGCCAGTTCGGCCGACAGTGCTCGGACCATGCCGTGCAGGCCGGCCTTGGCGGTGATGTAGCCCGGGATGGTCGGGCGGCCGACCAGGCCCATGATGGAGGACACCATAATGATGCGGCCGGATTTGGCCGGCACCATCAGGCGGGCGGCTTCCCGGGACAGGCGGAAATAGGCGGACAGGTTGGAGTCGATGACGCTGGCCCAGTCCTCGTCGGTGGTGTCCAGCAGCGGCTTGCGCGGGATGATGCCGGCGTTGTTGACCAGGATGTCGAGGCGGCCATGGTCTCTGGCGATGGTTTCGAAGGCGGTCTTTGTTGCCTCGCGGTCGGAAATGTCGAAGGCGAGGGTTCCCGCCAGGTTGGGGAACGTCGCGGCGGCGGATTGCAGGCGGGCCGGGTCTCGGCCGTGGAGGATGACCTTGGCGCCGGCTTCCGCCAGGCCCGCGGCGATGGCCTGGCCGAGGCCTCGGGAACTGCCGGTGACGAGGGCGACGCGATCGGTCAGGGTGAAATCGGGCATGGCGGGCGTTCCTGGGTGGTTGTCTGGTCTACCGCAAGGATCGGTCGCCTGCCCAGGTCCATGTCGCGGCGTATGTCCATTCCGACCCGGAACGTTATGTCGGGGTGCGTGCGGCGTTGCAGGTGTTCCCGTTGCCGTCGTTGGCCCGGTAGAAGGCGATGGGCTGGCCGGGGTGGCCGGACCGGGCCACCGGGCTCTGCCGCTGCAGATCGCCGGCCTGCCGAGCGGCTTTTGTTACTTGGAGGGTCAGGCTCCGGCGCGGTCGGGGTTGCGGGTTTCACCGGTTCTGCCGGGGATGACGTAGAAGCCGTGCCGGGCCTTGGTTGACGATGGCGGACGCCGAGGGGTGCTGTCGCTTTGAGTATTTGTGGCGCTTCGCGGTCTCGCTGTCGGCGGCTGATTCGACAGTTCGGTCCGCTTCGGATATTTTCATATCTCGGATGAACATTAACATCCGTTTAGAAACGGCGAAGATGCACTTCGCAAAACAAGAAACGTTTAGGAAACGAGGAAGAATCATGGCGTATAATATCCTGATCATGGGCGCGTCCTATGGTTCCCTGTTGGCGTCCAAGCTGATGTTTGGCGGGCATAACGTGAAGCTGGTGTGCCTGCCGGCCGAGGCTGACCTGATCAATAGCGAAGGCTTCCGGGTCCGCATGCCGATCAGGGGGCGGAAGGATCAGATCGAGATCGACTCGCGCAAGTTGCCGGGCAAGGTTTCCGCCTCGGGTGCGGGCGAGGTCGATCCCAGGGACTACGATCTGATCGGCCTGGCGATGCAGGAGCCGCAATACCGGTCCCCCGGCGTGCGGGAACTGCTGGATGCGGTGGCGAAGTCCAGGGTGCCCTGCATGTCGATCATGAACATGCCGCCGCTGCCCTACATCAAGCGCATTCCCAACCTGGATTATGGCGCGTTGAAGCCTGCCTATACCGATCCGACGGTGTGGGACAGTTTCGATCCCGGTACGCTGACGCTGTGCAGTCCCGATCCGCAGGCGATCCGGCCGCCGGAGGAAAAGGTCAATGTGCTGCAGGTGACTTTGCCGACCAACTTCAAGGTTGCCCGGTTTGATTCCGACAAAAGCACGGCGATCCTGCACCAGCTTGAAAAGGACGTCGATGCGGTGCGGTTCGATGTGCCGGAAGGCAAGATCGAGCTGCCGGTGAAACTGCGCGTGCATGACTCGCTGTTCGTGCCGCTGGCAAAATGGTCAATGCTGCTGGCCGGCAACTATCGTTGCGTGACCGCGGATGGCATGCGTACTGCGCAGGAAGCGGTGAATGCCGATCCGGCGGAGGCGAAATCGGTTTATGATTTCGTGTTCGAGCTTTGCGTGAGGATGGGTGCATCGCCGAAGGATCTTGTGCCGTTCGAGAAATATGCCGAGGCGGCGCAAAGCCTGACGCGGCCGGCGTCGGCGGCGCGGGCGTTGCAGAATGGGGCCCCGCAGATCGAGCGGGCCGATAAGCTTGTGCAACTAATCGCTCGGCAGAAGGAGATGCGCCACCCGGCGATCGATGCCCAGGTGGCGCTGGTGGACCGGCGGTTGGAGGCCAATCGGAAGAAGGCGGCTGGGTAGTATCGGGCGATACTAAAGGCGTGGATGGCAGGCCTCCGCCTGCCATGACGCAGGGGCGTGGCGCGAGGGCGGATGGCGGGCCTTCGCCTGCCATGATGCGGGGGCGTGGCGCGAGGGCGGATGGCGGACCTTCGCCTGCCATGATGCGGGGGCGTGGCGCGGGGGCGGATGACGGGCCTTCGCCTGTCATGATGCGGGGGCGTGTATCGGGAGGTGGGGCCTCCCGATACACGTAGACACAGTCTAGCTGTTTGGGCCGCGTTCCATCGATACCGGCTGCCAGCGGCGGAGGTTCGACTTCAGCAGCACGGCGGGATTGACGCAGCTCATGGGCCATTTGCCATTCAGGATCAGGCCGAGTTCGCGGCCGACATGCCGTTTCCTAGCCGGATCGAACCGGGAGGAGGCGGAAGCGGTGTGGGCGGACAGGGTGACGTTCGGCATGCCAAGCAGCGGGTTGTTGTTGCCGG
>DATAZJ010000429.1:0-2233 GCA_036272115.1 Rhodopila sp.
GACGGGTCTTCCGGCGGATCGGCGATCCCCAGCCGCTGGCGGACAACATTGTGGATCTGCGCCGCGTTCAGCCGGGTGTGGGTATGGGCCAACGCCATGCCGTGCGACACTAGGCCGGCGCGCGCCACGCACAACGCCAGCTTCTCATGGTCCTCAGCCGCGGCAATCGCCGAACGGAACAACGGCAGCAGCGGCGCCGGCGACGTCAGCGCTTTCTCCCGGTTGCCCACGAGGGCATGCGCGAAGGCCACGACCTTACCCGGCTCCGGCTGGTCCGGGCACAATGCGATCTGCCGATCCACCGCGTCCCGAGCCTCGGCCACGCGCAACGCCAGCCGATCGGCACTGGGCAGGACAGAAACCTGGGCGTACAGCCGGTCAAGCTGCAGCCGCTTCATTTCCAACCGCAGCCGCAGCGTGTCCCACCAGCCGATATCGGTACGGCCATCGGTGTCGTACCCGACCCACGTCGACAGCACCACCGGCTTGGGTGTCAGTTCCGTCCACCGATCGGCCCACGCTCCACGCGCGACCGTTATCAACGCGGCATTGAAGCGGTCGATCGCGTCGCGGCCGTTGGCGATGGCGGTGACAGACTGGTCGAATTCACTGCGCAGCGAAATCGGCGGCGGGCGATGCGACTCGAACGCCGGCGCCGGACGCCCGCAGGCTGCCTCGGCCAAGGCCTGGTTCACCGGCAGCGGCAGGGAGAATGTCGGGTGCGCGGTGAATACGGCGGCGAAGCGGGTTCGCTCCGTCAGCGCCTGGTATTCGGCCCAGCGGATGGGGCTGTCATCCGGGTCGGGGCGGAGCAGATGCTGCGCCAGGCCGGCCAGAATGCCGTCATTCACCGTGGTGTCGATGCCACCGAGATACGCGGCGATGCGGCCGGCACGATCCTCGAACGCGGCGTCACGCAAATAACGGATCAGCGCCTCGATATTGGCCTCGGACAAGGCGCCCGTGTCCAACTGGCGCGTGATCGCCAGAGACACCAGCAACACCGGGTTGCCGAACGGATCCTCATCCGCTCGGGCGCCCAGGCGAGCCGTCAGGTCCAGGAGTTCCTGGGCGAGGGAGGTCGTCGGCGGGGCGGCTGACACATCCGGCATACCGCGACTGTGACGCTATTTGTGCAACGCAGCAAGAGCCATATGAGGGTAGAAACGTCACAGACCGACGATTCCAGGCGACTACCCCATGCCAGCCGGCGGATCGCAGGCCACGGTCTTCATTTCCGCCGGCACCGAGACTTCCAGCAGTTCCAGTTCGTCCGCCGTCCCGGTCTCATTGTGCCGCATCCCGCCCGGGATCATCAGCGATTGCCCCGGCGTCAGGTGGACCTTGGTGCCGTCCTCGAATTCCAGGTCGACCCAGCCCTTCAGCATATAGACGAGCTGGTGATCGCAGACGTGATAGTGCCAGCCGGTCGCCTCACCCAGCCCCTGCGTGGCGGACGTCACCTGCGCCCGCATCTTCCCACCGGTGGCGTCGGTCACCCCAAGGTCGCGATATTTGAAGAAAGACCGCCGCCCGGTCACGTATTTGGCGTTCTCCAGGGTCGCGTGCGCCAGCTTGCCGCCCTCCGTCCCCACGATATCGTTCATGTTCATTGTCCTCCTTTGCATCCACTGGTCAGCTAAGACCCATCCCGGCCGCCCCGCAACTCTGCGCTACCCGGCTTGCCGAAAATCCAGCCGCACGGCATCAACCGCGGCATGAGCGATAAAACCCCCAAAATCCGCATCCGGGGCCTGCACAAACGCTTCGGCACCAAACGCGTGCTGGATGGCGTGGACCTCGACGTGCCCGCCGGTACCTCGCTGGTGGTCATCGGCGGCTCCGGTTCCGGCAAGTCGGTGCTGCTGAAATGCGTCCTCGGCCTGATCGAGCCTGACGACGGCGTGATCGAGATCGACGGCCAGGACATCCTGCGGCAGTCGCGCGGGGAGCGGGAACTGATCCGAGCACGCATTGGTATGCTGTTCCAGAATGGCGCGCTGTTCGACAGCCTGCCGGTCTGGGAGAACGTGGCGTTCGGGCTGCTGGCGCGGCACAAGGCAACGCGGGCGGATGCTCGGGATCGGGCGAACGATTTCCTGGGGCAGGTCGGGCTGGCCGCCAGCGTGGGCGATCTGTCGCCGGCGGAGCTTTCCGGCGGGATGCAGAAACGCGTCGCGCTGGCTCGCGCCATCGCATCCCAGCCCGACATCATGTTCTTCGATGAACCCAC
>DATAZJ010000430.1:0-4697 GCA_036272115.1 Rhodopila sp.
CGGATCGGCGGGCGGGCGCCGGTGCGGCTGAACGTCCGCATCATCGCGACGACCAACCGCGACCTGGAGCAGGAGGTGGCGCGGCAGAACTTCCGGGAGGACCTGTATTTCCGGCTGAATGTCGTCGCCATCCATATTCCCAGCCTGCGGGAGCGGCCGAAGGACATCCTGGCGCTGGCGGAGCATTTCATCGAGAAGTACCGCTGGGAAAGCGGCCGGGGACCTCGGCAGTTGTCGGCCGGTGCGCTGAACGCGTTGATGGCGCATGACTGGCCCGGCAACGTGCGGGAGCTGGAGAATACCATCCACCGTGCGCTGGTGCTGACGGCGGAGAGCCTGATCAGTGCCAAGGCGCTGGAGGTCGGACCGCCCTGTTCGGGGGTGCCGGCGCTGGAAGGCGGGGATTTTGCCGCCGGGTTCGTCGGCCGGCCGCTGCACCTGGTGGAGCGCGATGTCATCATCGGCACGCTTCGGCTGACCAGCGGCAACCGGACCCGGACCGCGTCGATGCTGGGCCTGTCGATCCGAGCCTTGCGCAACAAGATCAGCCTGTATGCGGCACAGGGTATCGAGGTGCCACCGAGCGTCGCTATCAGGACGCCCTGAAGGAGCGGACGGGTGGGCCAGATCTGGAACTCCCTGCTCAACACGCTGGGGCCTTACAGGCGGATGATTCCCGGTGGCGACATCGGGCTGGCGCTGTGCGTGCTGTTTCAGCTCTCGATCCTGATCATGCCCATTCCAACGTTTCTGCTGGATATGGCGCTGGCGCTGTCGTTCATCGCCTCGATCCTGATCCTGCTGATCTCGCTGTCGCTGGAACGACCGCTGGATTTCTCCAGCCTGCCGACGTTGCTGCTGTTGACGACGATCCTGCGGCTGTCGCTGAACGTCGCCACCGCTCGTTTGATCCTGTCGCATGGCAGCGACGGGCCGTATGCGGCCGGGCATGTCGTGGCGGCGTTCGGCAGCTTCCTGATGGGTGGCGACGTGGTTGTGGGGGCCATCATCTTCTCCATGCTGCTGATGGTGAATTTCGTCGTCATCACCAAGGGGTCGAGCCGCATCGCCGAGGTCGCGGCTCGGTTCTACCTGGATGCCATGCCGGGCAAGCAGATGGCGATCGATGCCGATCTGTCGTCGGGCATCATCGATGAGCCGACCGCGCGCAAGCGGCGCGGCGAACTGGGCGAGGAAGCCGGCTTCTACGGTGCCATGGACGGCGCCAGCAAGTTCGTGCGCGGCGACGCGATCTCGGCGCTGGTGATCACGCTGATCAACATCTTCGGCGGGCTGGGGATGGGGCTGATACGGGCGCACATGTCTGTGGAGAGCGCGCTGCAGACTTACAGCACGCTGACGATCGGCGATGGGCTGGTGTCGCAGATTCCGGCGCTGCTGGTTTCGACCGCCGCCGGCATCGTCGTGTCCAAGGGCGCGATCGAAGGCAAGATGCACGGCAAGCTGGCGTTGCAACTGGGTTCGCACGCCAATCCGCTGATGATCGCGGCCGCTGCCTCCGCGGTGCTGGCGGTGCTGCCGGGTCTGCCGACCATGCCGTTCCTGGCGGTGGCCGTGCTGGCCGGCGGCATGGCGTGGCAGCGCTTCAACGCGCGCAAGGAGGCATTGGCGGCGGCGGTGCCGGTCGTTCCGCCACCGGATAGCGGCGTGCCGAGTGTGTCGATGCTGGATGTCGTGCGGGTCGAGCTGGGGTACGGGCTGCTGGAACTCGCCAGCGGGATGGGGCATCAGATTCCGGAGCAGATCAAGCGGTTGCGCCGGGCGCTGGCGACCGATCTGGGATTCGTGCTGCCTTCGGTCCGCATCCAGGATAATGTCGAGCTGGAACCTTACAACTACGTCTTCGCGCTGAAGGAAATCTCCGCCGGGAACGGGGAGTTGCGGCCGCTGATGATGCTGGCGATCAGTCCGGGGGATCAGGCGGCGGAGTTGCCTGGGGAACGGACGGTGGAGCCGACATTCGGGCTGCCGGCCTGCTGGATCGCGCCGGGGCTGGCGGATCAGGCGCGTTCGGCGAACTGGACGGTGGTCGATCCGGCGACGGTGCTGACGACCCATTTGGCCGAGGTGGTGAAGGAGAACATCGCCGAATTCCTGTCCTATACGGAGACGCAGAAGATCCTGGCCGCACTGCCGCAGGAGCAGCAGAAGCTGGTCGCCGATCTGATCCCGTCCAGCATCACCATCGGCGGGTTGCAGCGGGTGCTGCAGATGCTGTTGGTGGAACGGATCTCGATCCGCGACATGCCGACGATTTTGGAGGCGGTGCAGGAAGCGTGTGCCGGCAACCTGAAATCGGTGACCTCGATCGTTGCGCATGTGCGGACGCGGCTGGCCCGGCAGATCAGCGACAGTCTGATCGGGCCGAACGGGTATGTGCCGGTGGTGGTTCTGTCTCCGGAATGGGAGGATACGCTGGGCGCGTCCCTGGTGGGACCGGTTGACGATCGTCAGCTTGCGTTGGGGCCGGAGAAGCTGCGCGAGTTCCTGGACCGGATCAGGGTGGTTGTCGATGCGGCGGTCAACAATGGTGAGAAGCCGGTGCTGCTGACGAGTATGCAGGTGCGGTATCATGTGCATTCGATTGTGGACCGGATCCGGATCAATGTTCCGGTGATTGCGCAGGCGGAGATCCATCGGCGGGCGCGGGTGAAGGTTGTGGGGACTATTTGAGGTTTGTGCTTGTTGGTGGAAAGAGTTTTTAACCGCAGATGAACGCAAATGAACGCAAATAAGATTAATGAAGTTTCGAAGCTTGTTGTTGGGCGGGCGTTTGTGGTTTCGAATACGCTTGGGGCGGGCTTTCTGGAGAAGATATATGAAAATGCTTTGGCCCGCGAATTGTCCGATGCTGGGCTTTTGGTTCGGCAGCAGTATGATATCGCCGTCCATTATCATGGCGCCGTCATTGGTGCGTATACAGCCGATCTGCTGGTCGAAAATTGTGTTTTAGTCGAATTGAAAGCCGTAAAAGCGTTCGATACAATTCACGAGGCGCAGTGCATGAACTACTTGAAGGCGACGGGCCTACCACTTTGCCTATTGTTGAATTTTGGCCGTCCGCGCGTGGAAATCAAACGGCTGGTGAATGGCCTCTAGTGGTTCAAATCAGACGGATAGTGCCGTCCGATTTGAACCACTAGCCCTTGATTTTGTGGGCCGATTCACCCGACCGCATGGGATGCTTCTGTCGGGATCGGACCACTGCTACCTCGGCACAGTGATTTCGACTCTTTGAAATCGATCCTTGCAAAGAGTCGAATCAGTCCGTCGGGATATGTGGCTCGGCCATTGGCAGATTTGTTCCGCCTTCGTTCAATCGGTCAAAATCACTGTGCCGAGGTACCAGCCAAACGCGGTCCATTAGCGTTCATCTGCGTTCATTTGCGGTTCCAAATCGCAGTCCGAACGACCACACGACAATGCCGAACGGATCCCCCCCCTCAGTTCAGCATCGACTTCAAAATATCCAGTTGCGCCCTGACGCCGTTGGCGATACGGCCTTCCGGCACCAGCGCCAGGAAGCGTTGATAGCAATCCCGAGCGGCGGCGACTTGTTCGAGTTTCTGGTTCATCGCGCCGGCCTGGCGCCAGAGTTCCGCCTGGTCGGGGGCGACCAGCAGCATGTCCTCCATGCACCGCAAGCCGCCGCGCAGGTCGCCGGCATCCAGCCGGCGGGTCATGATGTTGTTCTGTAGACGCAGCAATACGCGCCGCGTGCTCATGGGTTGCAGCAATCCGGGGCGCAGTTCGGCGTCTTCGCCTTCGACGCGTTTCAGCAGGACCCGCAGTTCGCGGGCTGTCATCAACTGGCCGCCGTTGAAGACGTCTACGACGACCTGGGTCTTGCGTCCTTCCAGGGCGACCAGGAAATGCGCTGGGAAGTCTACCCCGTGGCTGTCCCAACCGGCCGCTCTGGCGGCGTGCAGCCAGATCACGCCCAGCGCCACCGGCAGTCCGCGGCGGCGTTCGATGACCTTGATCAGGTTGGCGTTCGCCGGATCGTCGTAGGTATCCATATCGCCGGCGTAACCGAATTCCCCGGCGAGCACCTCGGCCAGCGCGGCCGCTCGGCCTGGCAGGTCCTCGGTGTCCATGGCGACGGCCCGCTTCACCACCGCCTGCGCCAGTTCCGAGAGGTGACGCGCCGCGGCCTGCCAGTCGGCGTCCGGCGCGTCCACACGGGCGAATTGCAGGGCGGCGTTGCCGATATCGACCTCGGCATCCGCCAACTGACCGATTGCAGTCAATGCCGCCGTTGCGGCCGCCCTGGCGTCCGTCATCGTTCCGCGTCTACTCCGCCGCGGCCTGCGGCAGGTAGATCTCCTTGCCGGCCTCGGCGAATTCGGCGCTTTTCGCATCCATCCCGGCCATCCGTTCGGCTTCCACCCGCAGATCCTGGGTGATCTTCATCGAGCAGAACTTCGGACCGCACATGGAACAGAAATGCGCCACCTTGTGCGCTTCCTTGGGCAGCGTCTCGTCGTGGAAAGACCGAGCCGTGTCCGGGTCGAGGGCGAGGTTGAACTGGTCCTCCCAGCGGAATTCGAAGCGGGCTCGGCTGACCGCGTCATCGCGCAGCTTCGCCGCGGGGTGGCCCTTGGCGAGGTCGGCGGCGTGGGCGGCGATGCGATAGGCGATCACACCCGCCTTCACATCGTCGCGGTCGGGCAGGC
>DATAZJ010000431.1:0-3818 GCA_036272115.1 Rhodopila sp.
GAGAACGCGCATACCCACGAAGCCGGCTGCGGCGCGGCGATCTATCTGATGCAGCCCGGCGCCAACACGCGGGTGCGTACCTGGTGCCCGACCCGCGGCGCGCAATATGGCTTCCTCGTCACCCACAATGAGTCGATCTCGATCTCCGATTACTTCACGGCCCGTGACGCATCGGGCAAGGCGATCTACCGGCCGACCTGCCATTACGCCTATCATCCGGCCGACGACGCCGTGCTGTCGCTGCATGAAATGTTCGGGCGCGCCGCCAAGATGCAGGAGAAGCACCATATCCTCGACGAGAATGAAATCGTTGACGGCATCGACGAACTCGGCGTGCTGCTGTTCGGCCATGACAACAATGCGTACTGGTACGGCTCGCAGCTCTCGATCGAAGAGACCCGCCGGCTCGCGCCCTACCAGAACGCCACCGGCCTGCAGGTGACGTCCGCCGTGCTCGGTGGCATGGTGTGGGCGCTGGAAAATCCGACCGAAGGCATTGTCGAGGCCGACGAAATGGATTTCGATCGCCTGCTCGAAATCCAGTTGCCGTATCTCGGTCCGGTCAAGGGCTACTACACCGACTGGACTCCGCTGACCGATCGTCCCGGTCTGTTCCCGGAAGATATCGACACGTCGGACCCGTGGCAGTTCAGGAACGTTTTGGTTCGGTGAGCGCCGAGACGTTGCTTCAATAGAACAACAAACGTTGGCATTCCGGGATCCGCCTTTTGGCGCAGGCCCGGAATGACAGAACTCACTTCGCCAGGTAATCGAACGCGACGCTGCCGAGGCCGAGCGTCAGATCCGCCTTGAAATGCAGCGCGGACACGACCTCGCGCACCGGCAGCCGCGCCACGTCAGCTAGCGCGTGCGGAAACAGACCCAGCGCCGCCGGGCCGGTCCAGGCTTCCTTGAGCGTGATCTCCTCGAGATGGAAGCGCACCAGTTCGCAGATCCGCGGCGTGCCATCAACATGCGGAATGATTTTCAGGATGAAGTTCGGTGACTTCAGGCTGTTCAACACGGCGTCATGATCCGCGGCGCGATGCTTGTAGCCCATGGTCGCCGAGGTGCAGAGCACCGAACCGTAATGCAGCGTGCCCACCAGCACGTCGCTTTCGACCTCGACCTTCGGCGTCGCGCGCTTCTTGGGAAATCCCCACAGCTCACGGCCGCCGGCGATCGGCGCATCGTCGTCCAGATACATTGCGTGGGTGTAGGCGCCCACTTCGCCGTTGAAGCGCACCGGAATCACCTGCCCGGTTTCGGTGTAGTCGCCGAAGCCGGTTGAGTCAGGCATCCGGATGAATTCGTATTTCACCACGGAATCGACGATCTCCAACGGCTCCGGCACGACGGCGGCGAGCGCTTCCGGATCGGTGCGGTAGGTGATGATGAAATATTCGCGGTTGTAGAACCGGTAGGGCCCGGGCGGAAACGACGGATTGGTCAGAGGCATCGAGTAGGCGGTACGCCTGACGTCGTCGATCTTCATCGCTCACCCCACTGCTCACCGGCGCCGATCATGCAGCGGCGGATGCCAACAATCGAGGCTGTATAAGCGGCAGACCGCTGCGCTTTGATGACGGGGTTCGCGCAGAAGCTTTTCGCCATTCCAAGGATGCGCCACGTGGCGCATCCCGGAATGACGGCCAATATCCCGAAATTACTTGGTCTGGATCGGGGCGGCGGTCTTCTCTGCGGGCGCGGCCGGCAGCGCCGCTTTGGCGCCTTCCTGCTGGGCCTGGGCATCCGGGCGCGCGGGCTCCGGCGCCGGCGTGGTCGGGCGTTCACCGCCGGGTTTTGACCCGGCGGGCGCCTGGCCCTGGGTGGTCGATGGTGTACCCTGCAGCGGTTGCGTCGCCTGCGCCATCTGCTGCGGCGGCTCGGTCGCAATCCGCGCCAGCGCGAGGCCTGACATGCCAAGTCCCACCACGATCATGGCCGAGGCGGCCAGCAATTCCTGCCTGTAAGTGCGTTTCCTGTCGTCCGGGATCATGTTTCACCGCCAGTGCTGTTCCCGGTTCAACGGATCAGGCGGGGCAAGGTTCCGGGCTCTGGCCGGGGGGAACAGGACGGTGAGACCGGGATCAGTCCTTGGTGCTGACCTCCCAGGTGGCATGGCGGACGCCGGGTCTTTTTTCGAAGTCGGTCAGGACGGCGTTGAGTTCCTTGGGATTGATCGCGGTGCTGACCAGGGTGGCCACGATCTCCAATATGTCGTCGCCGTGCTCGACCACATCGACATCGGCCACGGGGTATTTGGCGCCTTCCAGCCGCTCCACCAGTAGATCGCGCATGTCGGGCAGGGCCTCCGGCGTGACCGACAGCTTGAATTGGTAGGTCGCCTCCGACGACTGCTCGTCCAGCGGCGCGCGGTTGATGGCATTGACCAGGGGGCGCAGCAGCGTATTGCCGGCCAGCACGAACATGGTCAGCGCCGCCGCCTGTGCGATCATGTCCGCGCCGGCGCAGGAACCGACCGCGGCCGACGCCCACAAGGTCGCCGCGGTGTTGAGCCCGCGCACGTCCATGCCCTGCTTCATGATCACGCCGGCGCCGAGAAAGCCGATGCCTGACACCACATAGGCGATCACCCGCACCGCACCGCCGGCGCCGTCCAGGTGCATCGCCAGATCGACGAAGGCCGCGGCGCCGACCGCGACCAGCACGTTGGTTCGCAGGCCCGCCGTGCGCTGCCGGTATTGCCGCTCGGCGCCGATCAAGGTGCCGAGCACAAACGCGGTCGTGAGGCTGACCAGCGTGTCGAAGAAATCATAGAGCTGAAATGTCGTCAGAAACCGCATATCGCCCCCCGGGCCGAATCGGCTCGAGCTATCTATCACAGCTCCAGCAGGCCGGCGTCCCCGTCTTCGGTGGCGAAGGCCAGCAGCGTGCCCTTGGCGTTCCAGCCCAGCGCGGTAACCGGGGTGGTGCCGTTCCGCCGCACCAAAATTTCAGCACCGTCCTGCATCCGGACCATCAGGATGGTGCCGTCGCTGTAACCGGCGGCGAGGATGTCCTGCTTGGGATGGCAGGCGACCATCGACACCCGCGCCTGCAGCGGCGCGAACATCGCGGGCTCCTTGCCCATCGGGCCGTCCTTGCTGGCGAACGGCCACATGATCACACTATCGGCGCCCGACGTCGCCAGCGCCTTGCCGCCCGCGCTCCACGACATCGAGCGGACCCGGCCGGGATAACCGGTCATCCGCATATGGCGCTGATCGGCCAGCCGCCAGCCATGCAGCGCCGGCTCATGCATGGAGGTGACCAGAAACTTGTTATCGGCAGAAAACACCACGCCGAGATGCGAGCCGGCCCATTCCAGCACTTCGGCATTGGCGGCCATGTTCGGAAACCACAGGGTCACGCCGTTGTAATGCGCGATCGCCAGCCGCAGGCCCTTCGGCGCGAACGCCAGCCCGCCGACCGTCGACGGCGCCTCGAACGATTTTTCCTCGGCCTTGCCATTACGCACATAGGCGGTCTTGCCGGCCGACCACGCCACCGCGCCATCCGGATGCAGCGCGACGTTATCGATCCAGCGCCGCTTCGGATCGGTCGCCAGCAACGCGACCTCGCCTTTCTTGTCCAAGGCGACGACCTTGCCGTCGTCGCCGCCCATCACCAGGCGGTCGCCATCCGTCGCCACGCAGAGGATGCCGCCATTCTGAACGGCGACCTTCGAGATCTCGCCGGCGCCATCGACCAACGCCACAAACTCTTCAGCGCCGACAAAGGCCGCCTTATCGCCAAGGAAATGCACCGCGACGACCGGCATAGCGATCGCGACCGGCCGCACTTTGTCGGTGACC
>DATAZJ010000432.1:0-9441 GCA_036272115.1 Rhodopila sp.
CTGATAGGCCCCGGTTTCACGCCCGATGGTCTCGGCACCTCTCATGGCTGCGCAATTGCGCTTCCCGCCGACACGCCAAAGAGCGACAGAGGCCGTCTGTTGCCCCCCCTACTCCGCCGCCTCCCGCACCCCCAACGGCCGCACCACATCCTTCAGCCGCGCCTCGTAAACCGCCTGCCAGTCATCCCCCGCCACCACGCACTCCCCGCTGCGCGCCCGAGCATACACATCCGGCGCATCCACCCCAGGCGGCACCACCCCTTTGTCGCGCAGCGCCCGAGCCGCCAGCAACAACCGCCGCCGCGTCCGCGTAATCATCTGGTCGCTCGGTGCCAAATGCTCGAACCCATGATCCACGATCGGCCCCATGCTTTCGGTGACCGCCTGATCCTGCATATGGATCATGGTAATCCCGGTATAGATCACGTCGTTACGCTGCGCCTCCCGATCGATGAAATAATCGTTCGAAGCATTCGCCACCGGCCGCCACCGCCCGAACCAGTCGGTGCTCGCCGGCTGATAATCGATCAGCGCCACCTGCCCCGGGATCAACTGCCCGTTCTTCAAAGGCAACGGCCGAGCCATCTTTGACCAGGTCAAACTGATAAACATCGTGTGCGTATCATCCATCGGCACCCACGCCCGCGCCTGCACCCGGTCCGTAATGTCCCCCTGAGGCACCCACGTCCAGAACGGAAACCCGAAATGCGCGAACCGCCAATACGTCTTGCCATCCTCCGCCGGCCGGTAAGCACTGTACATCGTCCCCCAATCCGTATCCGCGACTTGGTAGGAAGGCGCCCGGTTCCCCACCTGATACTTCAGCATATTGTCGTCCCCGACCGCCTCCGGCCGCACACTCCCCGCATGCAGGAACCCGAAATGCGAGGTGTCGATGTCCCCCTCAAGCGCCTGCAACCAGTTGCACTCCCGCTGCGCAAACATCAGCCGCACATCCGCCGCATCCAGCAGAGTCGCCTCGATCTCCGGCATCGGCGGCGCCTCCGCCCGCGCCCCCATGTAGACCCAGATCAGCCCGGCCCGCTCCACCACGCGATACGCCTTCGCCCGGACCTTCTGCTTGAAATCCTGATCCGCCGCCAGATTGGGCATATCCACACACTGCCCGTCAGCATCGAACTGCCAGCCGTGGTAGACGCACCGTATCCCACCCTCCTCATTACGGCCAAAGAACAGCGACGCACAGCGATGCGGGCACCGGTGATCCATCACCCCGACCCGCCCGCTACTGTCACGGAACGCGATCAGCTTCTCACCCAGCAGCATCAGCCGCAGCGGATCGCCCTTCAGGGGAACCTCGGACGACATCGCCGCCGGTATCCAATACTGCCGCATCAGCTCGCCCATCGGCGTGCCCGGCCCGACCCGAGTCAGTTCCTCACTCTCGATCGCATTGGTCATAGTGCCCTCCCGGTCCGCTCTATGGCGGCACACGGGCAAGGCTAGGAGTCATCCGCGCATCCGGTCAACCACAACCCGTCAGCGCGCACCCCAACACACGAAATGCGGATTATCCCACCCGGGTTTCCCATACCGCAACGCCACACCGTCGAGCGTCTCCACCGACCCGCCCGCGGCCTCCAGCACCGCATGCGGCGCACACGTATCCCACTCCATCGTCCGCCCGAACCGAGGGTACAAATCCGCCTGCCCCTCCGCCACCCGGCAGAACTTCAGGCTGGACCCGAAATTCACCACCTTGGCCACCGTCCGACCGCCCAGAAACCCATCCAGACGCGCCTGATCGCCATGATGGCGGCTGGCCACAACCGTCAGCCCCTCCGCCGGCGCCGAACGCGCCTTGATCGGCGTCCGCACCCCATCCTTCAGCACCCAGGCGCCAACCCCGACGACACCGCCGAACACCGCCCCCGTCGCCGGCACCCCAACCACGCCCAGCACCGGCCGCCCGTTCCGCACCAGCCCGATATTCACCGCGAAATCATCACCGCCACTGCTGAACTCGCGCGTGCCGTCCAGCGGATCGACCAGCCAGAACGCCTCCGTCGCCGCGGTCACCGCGCCCCCGGCCATCTCCTCCTCGGCAATGACGACACAGCCCGGCAGCGCCTCGCGCAGCCCGGCCACGATGATCGCCTCCGCCGCGTGATCCGCCTCCGTCACCACCGAGGCATCTTCCTTGCGGTGCACCTTGAACCCACGGTCGCGGATACGCCGGATCTCAGCCCCCGCCCGCTCCGCCAACCCGGTCGCCAGAGCAACCAGCGCCTCGTCGTCCATCACGCCGGCTCCCTCGCGGGCTGCGAACGAGCGCTTCTCGACGCCCGAACCCGTTTCGGCTCCTTCACCACCACCACCGGCGCCGCGGCCGTCCGTTTCAGCAGCAAATTCGCCGTCTCATACACCAGGTTCGGCTCAAGCAACCGCAGGCACTCCAGCGACCGAGGGCAATCCTCCGCCCTCGCCAGATAGCACGGGCTGCACGTCATGTTCCGCCGCAGCGCCACCGCGTTCAGCCCCACCGGGCCCCACTCCACCGGATCGACCACTCCGGAATGAATGCCAACCGTCGGAATCCCGACCGAGGCGGCGATATGCTTCGGACCACTGTCATTGCCGATATACAGCACGCAGTTCTTCAGCAGCCGAGGCAGCACCGTCAGCGTCGTCTTCCCCGTCATCGAGGCAATCGCCTCCGGACGCTGGACGTTCTCCAGCAGCCGGTCGGCGACCTCGACCTCATCGGGGCCACCGACCAGCAGGATGTTGACGCCGTTCTTCTCCACCAGCAGGTCGATCAGCGCAGAAAAATGCTCCTCCGGCCATTGCTTCGTCACGTTCCCCGCACCGGGATGAACCGCCACCACCGGCTTGGCGAACAGCTTTGCCACCGCATCCGGCAACTCCGTCAACGCCAGCGCAGCGGGTCCCGGCTGCATCAGGATGCGATCGTTCTCCGACGCGTGCCCGACCGCATCCACCAGCGCGATCAGGTCGTCCACGACATGGTTTCGCTTGCGCTGCAACGTTCTGTCACCGTCCCAATCCAGCGCGATGTCGAGATACGGGCACTGCCCCAGATAGTCGAATCCCGCCAAAAACCGAGCCCCGGTGTGCTTCAGCACGTCGCGGGTCGAAAGATGCTTGCGTAAGTCTATTGCCAGATCGAACCGGTACGGCCGCAACCGCTCCGCCAGGTCGGCATAATCACTCGCCGTCAGCTCACGCTCCCCCAACTGGGACCGGGCATGGAAAAACGCAAACGGAATAAACTCGTCGATGCTTGGCTCCAGCGGCACGAACGCACTGGAAGCCGGACCGGCAAGCACGGTGATCCGAGCGTTCGGAAACAGCGTCTTCAGCCGCCGGATCGGCGGCAGAGCGGTCACGAAGTCGCCGATGTGATCCAGCTTGACCACCAGGATCTGCTTGATATCCTCGGCCAGGAACAACGGGCCGCCGGAAACCACCATCTGCACCGGCTCATCGTCAGGCCGGTAGTCGTCGGCATGACGTGACAAACGCGGATTGAAATACGGATCGCCCGCCGCGAACGTCGTCTTCCACGCCGCGTTGAAATGCGTCAGATCAAACACGTCCTTCAAATTCGCTCGGCTTGCCAATTCGTAATGAGTTAGCGACGCATAGGGCGTAAACACCGTCAGCAACCCGGCACGATGCGCCCGCAGACAAAAATCCAGGTCATTATTGACGATTTCATGCGCCTCATCGAACCGGCCAAGCTGCTCGAACGTCTCGCGGCGCACCAGCATGCAGGCACCGGTCACGGCAATCACGTTACGCTGAGTTAACGCCAGCCCGAAATATCCCGGATCGTCGTTCGCCGCGAACCGGAACGCATGCCGACCGATCCCGTTATTGGCCAGGAACATACCCGCATGCTGCACCTTGCCGTCGCGATACAGCAGTTGCGGCCCGGTGATCCCCACCTCCGGCCGGCGCACATGCTCCAGCATCGCATCCAGCCAGTCGTCCTGGATGATCTCGATATCGTCGTTCAGGAACAGCAGGAATTCGCCGTCCGCCACCGCCGCCGCACGGTTGTTGAAGACCGACCAGTTGAAGGCCTCCGGAATCTCGATGACCTTGTCGGCGTGCTGCTGCAGCCAGACCTTCCAGGCAATATCCGCCTGCGGAATGTTGTCGATGCAGATGATCTCGAAATCACGGTACGCGGTCTTGTCGCGCAACGTGGCGATGCACGTCTCGATATAGCCGTTGGACGCGCAGGTCGGAATGATGATCGACACCTTGCCCGTCGCCGGCACCGACCGCTTCACCCGCCACGTCCCAAGGATCGGTGTCGTCAGCACCTCACCAGCGATCCCCCGCCGCTCCAGCGCCCGGCCCAGCGCAGCACGCTCCTGCTCGGGATCGTCCAGTTCGGCAACGGATCGCTGACACAGCAGCTTGGGCACATGATGGATGCCGCCCGCCAGTTCCGAGCAGCGCAGCACAAGGTCGTATTCGCCCCAAGCGGCCACGCTCGCCGGTGAGGCACCCGATCGCGCCAGCACCGCCGCTGAAACCACCCACGGCCGGCCGATATAATTCGTCGCCAACAGCAGGTCGGGTGAGAAATCCGGCTTGAAAAACGGCTCGCTGTCCTTGCTGACCGGACTGACGCGAACCTCATCGCCATACAGCAGGTCACGCTCCGGATGCCGCCCGCCGGCCACCGCCAGTTCCAGCAAGGCATCCGCACCCGGCTCATCGCCCGGCCGCAGCAACCCATACAGCACGGGTCCGCCACCCGCCTCCGCCTGAACCAGCGGCGCCGCCCAGGCATCGGCATCCGCCGGGCTGATTACGGTGAACCGGTCGGCCACCTCCGGCACCCAGCCGGCAATGGCCGCCTTCGTCCCCGCGGCGATCTCGGCGGTCCCAGCCAGCACCAGCACCGTCCAATTGGCATACGCCTGGGATAGCAGCGCATCGAGCGTCGCCCGCAGCCGATCGATCTCGACCGGCCCATCCTGCCGCAGAACGAACCGGAATGCCGGATAGTATGCCATGTCAGTCAGGAATCCGGCCATCATGTCCGTCTCGACCCGAAGCAGTCGCCGACGGATCGACACGTTGTCCGCCTGGTCATCCGCCTTGCGCACGGTGAAGCCGAACGCGCGGCTCACCTCCTGCCCGCTGTTGGCGCGCACCCGCAACTCGATCGTGTGATCGCCGTCCCGCAGGCTGCGCGGCGGACAATGGAACGCAAAACCGCTGCGCAGCGCGTTGGGCCACTCCGGAAACGCCGAGCCCACATCCTGCCGAGCCAGTCCGTAATGCACATCGCCCAGCCGGTGATCGTCGAGGAACACCTCGAAACTGGCGATGCCGGTGCGGGTCAGCAGCCATCCGTCGATCGTCAGCCGCCCGGTGACCAGCGCCACGGCAACGCCGTTCGCCACCGCGGGCGAATCCATCTCAAATCGGAATTCGTTCGCCTGCTCGGCCGTCAGTTCGAAATCGTCAGCCGAGGGCGGCGGCACGTCGACAAACGGCACGGCGACCGGAACGGCAACCGGCGTGGCAACGACCGGAACCCGCACTTCTTCTTCGACATCACGTCCGTTCCGCACGACGATGCGGACCGTATGCTCGCCTTCAAACCGCTCGCCGATCCGCCGGTCGAACCGGAAGCCCGCCAGCCGCGCCATCGGAATTTCGCCGAACAACGCACCGACGTCGGAGCGCTGATACCCCATGCTCGCCAGTCCGACTTCGTCGTCATTCAACAGCACCCGCACCTGCGCGACGCCGACCCCGCAGACGACCCAGCCTTCAAGCCACAAATTACCGTCGCCGCTGAGCACGGCGGTGTCGCAGTGCATCCGGATTTCGCTCGGTGGTTCCACCGGTGCCGGCAGGCCCCGCGCCGCCCGGGTTCGGGACGGTGCGGGGCGCGCGGCTCCGGGTGGCGCATCCGGCAGCACCAGCGCGAACAGCGGATCGCTGGTGATCTGAAAATCGGCACTCAGTTGATAGGTCGGCTGCTGGTTGAACAACGAAAACGTCGGTGCCGGCGGTGCGCTCGCCACGGATGGCGGTTCGGAGGCGCGCTGCGGATGCGGCACCCCACGCCGGCGCAGGCGCTCTACCGGAATGCTCTCCTCATGCCCGAACCCGTTCGGACAAACGATTTGCGCGCGGATCCGGCCGGCGTCGCGATCCACGTCATCCAGTTGCAGCGTCAGGCTGAACCCGCCCTCCGCCGCGTTCGGAAACGCCGGAAACGCCCGGCCGACATCTTCCCGCTCGCCGCCGATCCTGGCTTTGGCGATCCGCTCCTCATCGGCGAAAATATGCACCGCCAGCGTTGGGCCCAGCGATATCGCCCACCCCTCGACCGACAGCACGCCATCCCCATCGATCGTTCCGCGCTCGACATACATGATCGCATGCGGGCGCACCGCGATCGAGCGGGTCGGACCGGACACGACCGAAACCGGCCGAGCCGCCGTCGGGTCGACCTCGATCTCGAAATCCTCGGCATATTCGAAGCCGTCGTCGGTGCGGGCGATGATCTGGAACGGGAATTGTTCCGCCTCCCCACCACCCCGATGCGGCAGGTTGAACCGGAAACCGCGCGCGTGGCCCGGGGTGCCGTCCGGCATGGCGGCGACGGCGGCGCGCTCCGGTTGACCGAACGTGGCCGAACCGGTGACCCAGTCACCGACCTGTAGCCTGACTTCCTCAATCGCCGCCTCACTGACGGCATGACCGCGGATGATGATGTCGAGGCGGCCATGCACATAGGCGCCCGACACCGACGGATCGATCTCGATCAGGATCACCGGGTCGGCGACCGCGACCGGCGCGGGGACGGATGCAACCATCCTAACGGCCGCCGCCTGATCATCAGCCGAACGCGCCGCCGCCTGATCATCAGCCGAACGCGCCGTCGCGCGCTTGCGCGGTCCAGCAGACTTTTTTCGCGATGCCGGTGTTTTAAGCGTCATGCGGCGAGGTATCCCCCAGGTATCCCATCAATAGCTTCTGCGGTAACGCGTCGAAAGCGATTGCCGAAAGGCGCTCGCAATCCCTGGCGGTGCGCCAAGGCAGCCTACAGTCCAAAAGGAAGCCGCCCTTCACGGTAGCCATCCTTGGTGAAATGATCTTGCGCCGATTCCACCATTCCCTTGCGGATGCTGTCGGCCACGTCTGGATTTTCCGCCAGATACCACCGCTCGTCCACCAGCATCGGAAACGGCAGCCGCCCCTCGAAAAACCCGTCATCGACGAAGTGCTGTCGCGCCGATCGGATGACGCCCGTCTTTACAGCAGCGCCGATATCCTCATACGTCCTGGTATACCAATCCTCATCGACATCCACACCCCGTATCATCGTCCGCAGGATCTCGACGAAACTTTCATAGGACACATTGACCCGCAATTCTCCGCGGACGGTAGATATCTCGATCGAGCGGCGGATCAATTCGAAAGGCGGGAGATATCGCACGGTTTCTCCTAAGCTGGGCGGCGGTCTCGCGGTCGAAAGCAAGCACAGGCAAATACCCAATAGCGATTTCACGCCCCGGATGGAACACTGTTTAGCGGCTTTTTTGCACGTGCAGCGCGAGAACCGTCCTGCTATTGAACCCCTGACTTCCGGACCCATCCGGCACCGCCAACCGACAAGGCCAATCGACAAGGACCACCGCATGAACCTGAGCCTGGTCAGCATTGGCCCGACGGAGCCACCCACCGATATCCAGCTCGCCGCCGTCGTCCGCGCCTTTCACACCGCTCGCGTCCTGGTGATCGGCGACGTGATCCTCGACCGCTATGTCACCGGTTCGGTGCAACGCCTGTCGCCGGAGGCACCGATCCCCGTCCTCCGGCCGGCCGACAATCGCTGCACCCTGGGCGGTGCGGCCAACGTCGCCCTGAACATCGCCACCCTCGGCGGCCAGGCCACCCTGGTGGGCGTCATCGGCCACGACGCCGCCGGCGACGACGTCGAACGCCTCGTCCGCGCGACGCCCGGCGTCAGCTCCGCCCTGGTGCGCATCGCCAACCGCCCGACCACCGCCAAGACCCGCTTCATGACCGGCTCCCACCAGCTTCTCCGCCTGGATGAGGAAACCACCGCCCCGCTCGACCACGACGGCCTGCTGGCGGTGATGGCAGCCGTCGAAGCCAGCCTCGCCGAGGCCGATGTCATCGTCTTGTCGGACTATGCCAAGGGCGTGCTGTGCGACGGTGTGCTGGACGCCATCCTGGCGCGCACCACGGAAGCCGGCGTGCTGGTGATCGCCGATCCCAAGCGCCCGGACTTCGCCGCCTACCGCGGCGCCGCCATCCTGACCCCGAACGAACACGAGGTCCGCGTCGCCACCCGTATCGAGGCCGACCACGACACCGAGGCCGACCGTGCCGGCCGCGTGGCGCTTGAAGCCACCGGCGGCCAGGCCGTGCTGGTCACCCGCTCCGCCAAGGGCCTGACCCTGGTCTGCCGCGACCAAACCGCCCTCCACCTCCCCACCCGAGCGCGTGAGGTCGCCGACGTCTCAGGCGCCGGCGACACCCTGGTCGCGGCCCTGTCCGTCGCCCTGGGCGCCGGCGCCGCGCTGCTGGAGGCGGCGATGCTCGCCAACGCCACGGCCGGCATTTCCGTCGGCAAGCAGGGCACCGCCACGGTGTCACGCCAGGAACTGCTGGACGCCCTGCATCTGGACGACCTGGTGACCACCGACCGCAAGGTCGCCAGCCTGGACGATGCCGTCGAGCGCGTCGCCGACTGGCACCGCCGAGGCCTGAAGGTCGGCTTCGCCAACGGCTGCTTCGACCTGATCCACCCCGGCCACGTCCGCCTGCTCAGTGAGGCCCGCGCCGCCTGCGACCGCCTGATCGTCGCCCTGAATACCGACGCCTCGGTCAAGCGCCTGGAAGGCCCCAGCCGCCCGCTGCAGAACGAAATGGCCCGCGCCACCGTCATGGCGTCGATGTCCCCCGTCGATCTGGTCACCCTGTTCGACGAAGACACCCCGCTGGAGATGATCCGAACCCTGCGCCCGGACATCCTGGTCAAGGGATCGGACTACACCGTCGACCAGGTCGTGGGCGCCGAGGACGTGCAGTCCTGGGGCGGCAAGGTCGTCCTGGTCACCCTGCGCGAAGGCCACAGTACCACCGGCACGATCCGGCGGATGACCGCCCCTGTCGAGTAGCCCTCCGTAACCGTCAAAACCGCACGGACACCGAGATCGACGCGAATTGGTGCAGCCCGCCCCGCTGCGGTCAACACCGGCAAGTCAGGCGCGAGGTGATGAACGGCACCAGACAGACAGGTGAGTCAACGGTGCCAAGGATCAGCCGACGACCTGGCCGCCTTGAGCCACCCCGTCCTGCGGCGCACATCCGTGACACTGCCCGGCGGCGGCACAACCCAAATCGTCGCCCCCGCCGTCATCCGCGTCGGCGAGACCCCACACCTGG
>DATAZJ010000433.1:0-18918 GCA_036272115.1 Rhodopila sp.
CGGTCAGTTCGACATGCCCGGCATGCCGCCCGGCCAGGTGATCAACCTGTCCGAGATGATGAAGGGCCTGATGGGCAACCGCCCGCAGCAGAAGCGGCGGATGACGGTGGAAGCCGCCCGCCGCATCCTGGAAGCCGAGGAAGCCGACAACCTGCTGGACAATGAGCAGTTGACCAAGGACGCCGTCGCGCATGCCGAGAACAACGGCATCGTGTTCCTCGACGAGATCGACAAGATCTGCGCCCGCACCACCGAAGGCGGTTTCCGCGGCGGCGATGTCAGCCGGGAAGGGGTGCAGCGCGACCTGCTGCCGCTGATCGAGGGCACCACGGTCAACACCAAATACGGGCTGGTGAAGACGGATCATGTGCTGTTCATCGCCTCGGGCGCGTTCCATCTGGCCAAGCCGTCGGACCTGCTGCCGGAACTGCAAGGCCGACTGCCGATCCGGGTCGAATTGTTGCCGCTGTCGCGCGACGATCTGCGGCGCATCCTGACGGAGCCGGAGCACTCGCTGCTGAAGCAATACGCGGCGCTGCTGGGGACCGAGAACGTGACGCTGGACTTCCATGACGATGCGGTGGATGCGCTGGCGGACCTCGCCTCCGACATCAACGATCGCGTCGAAAACATTGGGGCGCGGCGATTGCACACGGTGCTGGAGCGGCTGCTGGAGGATATCAGCTTCACCGCCACCGACCACGGCGGCGAGACGTTCGTGGTGGACGCGGCGTATGTGGCGGAGAAAGTGGCGCCGCTGGCGCAGAAGGGCGACCTGAGCCGGTTTATCTTGTGAGGCTGGTTTAACGCATGTTATTACGGCTGGGAGGTGAGCCATGCATGCGTTGAAACTGACTCAGATCGGCAACTCGGTGGGCGTGATCCTGCCGCGGGAACTGCTGGCGAAGTTGGGCGTGGCCAAGGGCGACACGCTCTACGCCGTCGATCAGCCGGACGGCGTGCGGCTGACGGTTGCGGACCCTGATTTCGCGGCACAGATGGAGGTCGCGCGGCGGGTCATGAAGGAACGCCGAGCGGTGCTGCGCGAACTGGCGAAGTGACCGTCTGGCTGTCGTCGCAGCTTGTCCTCGCGATCCACGATGAACAACTGGCGGAACATGGCGGGTCTACCGGTTTGCGCGATGCCGGGCTGCTGGACAGCGCGCTGGCCCGGCCGCTGAACCGAGCGGGGTATGGTGAGCCGGATTCTGCCGAATTGGCGGCGGTTTATGCGCTGGGGATTGCTCGGAATCATCCTTTTGTCGATGGTAACAAACGGACGGCGTTCGTGGCGCTGGAATTGTTCCTGCGGCTAAACGGGTGTGTGTTCACGGTGGGCGATGCGGAAGCGGTGGTGATGATGCTTGCCATGGCGGCGGGCGAACTGCCGGATGACGAGTTCATCGCCTGGGTGCGGGTGTATACTGAACCCGAGGGTTAGCGACACTCGCGGCAGCGATCGTTTCGGCGTGGCGGGTGCCCGGGACGGCTGACGATCCATGACCTGGCCGCCGATGCTCGTGGCGGTCGGGTAACAGTCAGCCGGAAAGCATCACCGCCTCAATTGCATTGGCTTCAGCATCGATCTATGATTCGGTCATGTTACAATGCGGTGTCGGCGCAAGTGTCGACCGCGGCGATTTTTGCCGTGACATCGGCGCGGCGGCGTGAGGAGAGACCTACCTTGAAATATCGAAGTGTGAGTCTGGCCGCCATGGCGATGGCGATGGCGATGGCACTGGCGGCGCAGGCGCAACCCGTCACCGGGTTCTATATCGGTGGCGGTGCCGGCTATAATCTGCCGGAAAATCCGCCTCTGACCCCTCGCGGGCACATTCTTCCAGACAACGGCTTCGCGGGACTTGGCAGCGTAGGCTATGGGTTGGGCAATGGGTTCCGTTTCGAACTGGAGGGGAATTATCGTAACGCATCATTACCGGCGTACTCGGATTCGACGATTTCCAGCAACAAGGGGCATCTCGACACTTATGGCGTAATGGCCAATGCGCTGTTTGATTTCGACATCGGGCTGCCATGGGTTTACCCCTATGCTGGCGGCGGTGTCGGCTACGCCTTTAGTGATTTCTCGCGCCAGCGGACCTTTACTGCCGCCGCATCGCCGTTGGTCAGTCAAAATTTCGATCAGACGGTGGGCAGCTTCGCTTTTCAGGCGATCGGAGGTTTGTCGTTTCCGATCCCGGGGGTTCCTGGACTGTCGGCGACCGCGGAATATCGCTTCTTCGGCGTTCCGGGAAGCGAGACTTTCAGCGGCAGCGACACTGTTAGCGGTTTTCCTGGCCCTGCCGCGGTGTCCATCAAGGTACAGCACCAGTACGACCACAGTTTCCTGATCGGCGTGCGCTACGCCTTCGGTGCGCCGCCACCCGTGGCGCCCGGGGTGTCCCCCGAGTATGTCCAGGCGCCCACGCCGGCCCGCAGCTATTTGCTGTTCTTTGATTGGGACAAGGCGACGCTGACGACACGCGCCCAGCAGATCGTCAAGGAAGCGGCGGATAACGCGACGAAGGTCCAGTACACCCGGATCGACGTGAATGGCTACACCGATACCTCCGGCACGCCGCAGTACAACAAGGGCCTGTCGATCCGCCGCGGGCAGGCGGTTGCCGTCGAACTGGTCAAGGACGGGGTGCCGAAAGCCGCCATCGCGATCCAGGGCTTCGGCGAAACCCACCTGCTGGTGTCCACAGGCCCCGGCGTGCGGGAGCCGCAGAACCGCCGGGTCGAGATCATCATACACTGATCTGGCATCGTTCGGCCGGACCGGAAATCGGGGCGCTGCAGGGCGCTGGTTTGTTCACGGCCTTGACGCCACGCCGGCCTGCCAGCACATCCCCACCATGACCGATCCGTTCGTCCACCCTGAAGAACCCACCGCCGCCGGCGCGATCGAGGCGATCGGCGAAGACCTGAGCCTGTTCGACGACTGGATGGAGCGCTACGAGTTCATCATCGGCATGGGCCGCAAGCTGCCGCCATTCCCCGACGATTGGGCGAACGATGCGCACCGTGTGCCGGGCTGTCAGAGCCGGGTGTGGATGGAGGCGGTTCCTCGGGACGGGAAATTGTATTTCGCCGGGCAGTCGGATGCGGCGATCGTGTCGGGGTTGGTGGCGTTGCTGCTGCGGGTGTATTCGGGGCGCTCGCCGGAGGAAATCCTGGCGACCGATCCGGTGTTCCTGAAGGACCTGGGCCTGTTGGAGGCGTTGTCCACCAACCGCGGCAACGGCATCGCGGCGATGGCGCGCAAGGTCCGGGAAGTCGCCGCGATGCAGCGGACCGGCTGACATCCCGATGACGGCGGCCACGCGGGTCGCCGCGTTCCTGGGGGCATATTTCGCCGCCAACGCGATCAGCGCCTTCATGCCGCTGTGGTTCGCCGATCGTGGGCTGTCCGCTGCGGCGATCGGGCAGGTGCTGGGGGCGGCGGCGCTGTTGCGGGTGCTGGCGGGGCCGCAATGGGGCGCGGTCGCGGACCGGATCGGCCGGCGGCGGCCGGTGCTGCTGTTCGCCGCATTCACCGCCTGTGGCTTCGGCCTGTCCTATGTCGCCGCGTCCGGCTTTCTGCCGTTGTTGCTGATCGCCTCGGCACAGGGGATCGCGTCCAGTGCGATCAACCCGTTGGCGGACTCCCTGGCACTGGCCCTGGCTCGGGAGGGCCGCCTGGAATACGGGCCGGTGCGCGCGGTCGGGTCGGCGACCTTCATGGTGGCGACGGCCGTGGCGGGCTGGCTGCTGAACCGGGTGGGGTCATGGCTGGTGCCTTGGTTGCTCGGGGTGGGGTATGGTGTCTCGGGCGTGCTGAGTGTGTTGTTGCCGGAGGCGGCGTCACCGCCCGCCGCGCCTCGCGCCTTCGCCGGGCTGATGTTGTTCCGCAACCCGGCGTTCCGGCTGGCGGTGGGCTGCACGGCGCTGATCCAGGGGGCGCACGCCGCGTATTACGGGTTCGCGGCGTTGTTCTGGCGGTCGCAGGGATATAGCGACACCGCCATCGGACTGCTGATCGCCGAGGGCATTGTCGCCGAGATACTGCTGTTCGCGCGCGGCCGCCGGTTGGTCGCGTGGTTGGGTCCGGCGGGTTTGACGGCCTGCGCGGCGGGGGCCTCGGTGGTGCGGTGGACGGTGACGGCGGTGGGGCCGCCTTTGCCGGTGCTGGTGGCGGTGCAACTGGTGCATGCCGCGACCTTCGCCATGCAGCATCTGTCGGCGATGATGATCCTGAGCCGGTTCGTGCCGGCGGAACGGGCGGCGACGGCGCAGGCGCTGCACACCGCGCTGGGGTATGGTGCGCCGACCGGGTTGATGATGCTGCTGTCGGGGTGGCTGTACGCTCGTTATGGCGGCCTGGTGTTTCTGGCGATGGCGGTCGTTGGCGGGTCGGCCATGGTTTTAGTGGTGCCGCTGGCACGGATCACCGCGCGGCCGCAAATGCAAGTGGGTGTGTAACGACCGGAAGGCCGATATCTCGGGCGCAGATATCCGCTATCAGAAATCATCGTTATCCATGGTCCGCCCGGACGGTTATGACCCGGATCGCAGCTTCAGGGAGGCAGGCCGTTGTCCATTCGCTTGGCACGCATCGAGACGTTCCTCTATCGCGCGGAGGTCAGCGAGCCGGTGAAGACCTCCTTCGGCTCCATCCCCCGCCGGTCGGCGTTGCTGCTGCGGGTGGAGGACACCGACGGCGCGCATGGCTGGGGCGAGATCTGGTCCAATTTCCCGCCCTATTCCGCCGACAACAAAATGCGCCTGATGGAAACCGTGGTGGCGCCGGCGGCCCTTGGAAAGGACTTCCATGATCCATCGGACGCCTGGCAGACGCTGACCGCTCGCACTCGCCGATGGGCGATCCAGGGCGCCGAGCAGGGCCCGATCGGGGCATGCATCGCCGGCCTGGACCTTGCGCTGTGGGACATGACCGCACGCCGCGCCGGCGTTTCCCTAAGCCGCCTGCTGGGTGCGGCGCCCGACCGGACCACGGTGCCGGTCTACGCCAGCGGCCTCAATCCCGATACCGCCCTCGAAGCCGTGGCCCGAGCCCGCGTCGCCGGCTTCACCGCGTTCAAGGTGAAGGTGGCCTTTGGCCTGGAACAGGACCTTGCCGTCCTGGAGCGGCTGAAGCGGGCGCTTCGCCCCGGCGAGCGGGTGATGGTGGACGCGAACCAGGGCTGGGACATGGTGGATGCCCGCCGGGCAGTC
Organism: Rhodopila sp.; assembly: GCA_036272115.1. Lineage (GTDB taxonomy): Bacteria > Pseudomonadota > Alphaproteobacteria > Acetobacterales > Acetobacteraceae > Rhodopila. The sequence goes on from DATAZJ010000433.1 coordinate 5,218, forward strand.
CCCGCGATCGCGGCGTTTGATCCGGGATGGATCGAGGAACCGATCCCCGCAGACAGCCCGCCGGAGGAATGGGCGGAACTGGCGATGCTGTCCGCCGCGCCGCTCGCGGGTGGTGAGAACGTGGCCGGCTTCAAGGACTTCACAGCGCTGATCGCGGCCGGAAGCCACCGCGTGGTCCAGCCGGACATGCTGAAATGGGGCGGCGTCACGGGGTGCTTCGCGGTCGCCCGCCAGGCCGTGGCGAAAGGCCTGACATATTGCCCCCATTGGCTGGGCAGCGGTGTCGGGCTGATGGCCGCGGCGCACGTCCTGGCAGCGGTCGGCGGGCCGGGCCTGCTGGAGCACGACATCATGGAGAACCCTCTGCGCGAAGCCCTGGCGCAGCCGTTCCCCCGCGTGCACGACGGCGTCTTCCCATTGCCCGAGGGACCGGGGCTGGGTGTCGAGCCCAGTGCCAACGAGGCGACCGCCTGGCTGCTGAACCATCAGGAGCTGTTGTTGAAGCCGTGATGGTGCGAATTTGATGGCTTTCGATCCGCTGAAGGGATGGGTATGGGTGCTGGCAGCCTCTGACCACTCTTCCGCGGAGTAAGCGACCGATGGCGATCCCGATCACCCGTGTTGTCGTCCTGATGATGGAGAATCACTCCTTCGATCGCGTGCTGGGCTGGATGAAGCAGCATTACCAGGGCATCGAGGGCATCGATCCCGACAAACCCGGCATCAATCCGGATTTCCCGGTCACCACGGACACCGTCTTCCAGGCGGAAACCCGGTCGCGCAACATCGCCAACGACCCGGGACACGACCTGGACAACGTCCTGCGGCAGATCGCCGGCGGCAACCAGGGCTTCGTCGCCGACTTCGCGCAAACCTACCCGCAGGCCGGCGCCGATGAGCGCAAGGAGATCATGGGCTTTTATCCCTACGGCTACCTGCCCGCCCTGCATTTCCTGGCGTATAACTTCGTCGTTTGCGATCACTGGTATTCGTCGCTGCCCGGCCCGACCTGGCCCAACCGCTTCTTCGTGCACAGCGGCACGTCGCTGGGTCACGTCGACATGCCCGAGGGCGTCTTCAATCCCGCGATCCATGTGTACGACCAGCAAACGCTCTACGACGAGCTCGATGCCGCCGGTCAGGACTGGCGCATCTATCATGGCGACTTCCCGCAATCGCTGCTGATGCTGCATCAACTCGACAAGCTCGATCATTACCGGACGTTCGACCGTTGGGCCGCCGATGTGCGAGCCGGCGATCTGCCGGCATACGTGTTCATCGAACCGGCGTATTTCGGCACCGAGGAGAACGACCAGCACCCACCGCAGGACATCATGCGCGGCGACCTGCTGGTAGCAGACGTCTTCAATGCCCTGCACGCGAACCAGGAGGTCTTCGAGCAAACGCTGCTGATCGTTCTTTACGACGAACATGGCGGCTTCTACGACCATGTCACGCCACCGCCGACAGTGCCGCCCGACGACAAAACGACGACCTACGCCTTCGACCGGTTGGGCGTGCGCGTGCCGGCGATCCTGGTCTCGCCATGGCTTGCCCCGGGTTTCATTTCGACGGTGTTCGATCATACCAGCGTGCTGCGGCTGGTCAGTCAGCTTTGGCCGGATGTGAAGCCGCTGGGTGCGCGAACGGCACAGGCCAATTCACCCCTGGATTCCCTGACCTGGCTGGACGCTCCCCGGCAGGCCATTCCGCCGGCGCCCACCGACCAGGACCCGATGGCGGTCATGGACCTGCCCAGCCTGACCGGGCAGAAACAGGCCCTGTTCAGCTTCAGCCAGTATCTGGAGAGCCAGATCACCGACCCTGCCGTGCGTGCGGCGCTGATGGCGCGGGCGCACGAAGCGATGGGCGGCGCCATCGCCCAGGGGACTTTGGCCACCGACCGGCTGAACGCGTACATCGCGGAAAAGCAGGCCGCGCCCGCCGCGCCGGTTCCCCCATAGGCGCTTGCCGCCCGGCGCCAAGGCGTTCAGGCTGCGGGAAAACGCAACCGGAGGGACCGCCATGGATGTCTTCAACCTGCACCAAGAAGCCCGTTGGGATCCGATGAAGCACGTGGAAAACGTGCTGGGGCGGATGGGCGAGGGCGACGTGACGGTCGCCTGCTGGGAAGCCGGGCAGATCAGTCCGCATCATCTGCATCCCAATTGCACCGAAATCTATTTCTGCCTGGAAGGCGGCGGCACGATGCGCACGCCGGACCAGACCGTGGCGATCGTGCCGGGCGGGTTTGTGGTGCATCCGCGGGGCGAGTTGCATGAATACGAGAACGGATCTGGCCGCACGCTGCTGTTCCGTGTGCGATATGGTGCCGATATGTCCACGCTGATCAAGGAATGGCGCGGCAATGCGGCTTGGAAGCCCAAGCCGGAGGATATCGCGCATTTCGGACTGTGATGGCGCAAGGGCGGGCGTATCGGCTATGTTGTCCGCAACGACACAGGGAGAGACCGCATGCGTCCGGAAGACGTCATCGCCGACAAGCGCCGGCCTTACACGGGGGCGGAGTATATCCAGAGCCTGCGTGACGGGCGCGAGGTTTATATCGATGGCGAGCGGGTCGCCGATGTCACCTCGCATCCGGCGTTCCGCAACTCGGTTCGCTCCATCGCCCGGATGTACGACGCGTTGCATGATCCGAAGCGGCGGGAGACGCTGACCTGTCCGACGGATACCGGGTCCGGTGGCTACACCCATAAGTATTTTCGGGTGCAACGGTCTCGTGAGGACCTGATCGGTGCGCAGGGGGCGATCGCGGAGTGGTCCCGGCTGTCGTATGGCTGGATGGGGCGGACGCCGGACTACAAGGCGGCTTATACCAATACTTTGGGTGCCAATGCGGAATACTACGGGCCGTATGCGGATAACGCCCGAGCGTGGTATCGGAGGGCGCAGGAGACGGTGCCGTTCATGAATCATGCGATCGTCAATCCTCCGGTTGACCGGCATCGGCCGGCGGAGGAGTCCAAGGACGTTTTTGTCTGCGTGCAGAAGGAAGTGGATGGCGGGATCATCGTTTCGGGCGCCAAGGTCGTTGCGACATCGGCGGCGATGACGCATTACAATTTCATGGGCCAGTCCTCGAAGACCGCGACCGAGGACCTGGACATGTCGCTGATGTTCCTGGTGCCGATCGATGCGCCTGGATTGAAACTGTTCTGCCGGACATCTTATGAGCAGGCGGCGCGGCATAGCAGTCCGTTCGACTATCCGCTGTCGTCCCGGTTCGATGAGAATGATGCGATTTTCGTTTTGGATAAAGTCTTTATTCCATGGGAAGATGTTTTCATTTATCGCGATCCCGCTCGGGTTTTGAGCTTTTACCCGCGGTCCGGGTTCACCAACGGGTTCCAGTTCCAGGGTTGCACGCGGTTCGCGGTCAAGCTGGATTTTATTGTCGGGCTGCTGGCGAAGGCGTTGCGGTGTACTGGCGGCGATGAGGCGCGCGGCAACCAGGTGCTGCTGGGGGAGGCGGTTGCGTGGCGCAACCTGTTCTGGTCGTTGTCCAATGCGATGGCGTATAATCCTAATCCATGGAACGGCGATGCGGTGCTGCCGGATTTGAAGGCGGGGCAGGCGTACCGGGTATTTGCGCCGGACGCTTACCCTCGGATCAAGGACATTGTCGAGCGGACGGTGACGTCGGGGCTGATCTACCTGCCATCCTCGGCGAAGGATTTCGCCAATCCGGCGATCGATCCGTATCTACGGCAGTATGTGCGTGGATCGCACGGGATCGAATACAAAGAGCGGATCAAGGTGATGAAGCTGCTGTGGGAATGCGTCGGCACCGAGTTCGGCGGGCGGCATGAGCTATACGAGCGTAACTACGCCGGCGGGTGGGAGGATATTCGTGCCCAGACGCTGACCGGGGCGGAGAAGGGTGGCGATATGGCGAAGATGGAGGCGCTGGTGGATCAGTGCCTGTCCGAATACGATGAGAATGGGTGGACGGGGGATACCTGGACATGACGTGCCGCCACCCGCGGTGGATTCCTGGATGATGGCTTGTTTCGCCACGCAGGCATGGATGGTGGACGTGCGCTCACCATGACGGAGAGACGCTGGCTTCAGACGGTCAGTCTTTCGGCGGACTGGTATAAGTATGTCGTTGACATTTTCACCATGAACGGGCATCCGATCCGCATGCCGACCGTGATCCGCACCGAAATCGCCCGCCGACGCCGCCGTTCCTTGACGGGGGTAGGGCGTTTGCACGTGCGGTAAACCAGGCAGACAGCTCCAACACAAAACCCCCGTCGGCAGCGACGGGGGTTTTGTGTTTTTGGGTCCCAGTCGCTCCCGCCCTACCAGCAAGCAGGAGAGACAGGATGATCAGTACACTTTCGAATACCGATGCGGTGATGGACATCGCCTCGCGGCCCCCCGTGGTTTTTGTCTCGGGGCAGGGGTCGTGGCTGACTGATAGCCAGGGCCGCCGCTATCTCGATTTTATCCAGGGCTGGGCGGTGAATTGTCTTGGCCACTCGCCGCGCCCGATCATCGAGGCGATGGCCCGGCAGGCGGAGACGCTGATCAACTGCAGCCCCGCGTTCTACAACGACCGGATGATCCAGTTGTCCGACATGATCGCCGGGCATAGCGGGTTGCATCAGGTGTTCCTCGCCAACAGCGGTGCCGAGGCGAATGAGGGGGCGATCAAGCTGGCGCGCAAGTTCGGCGGCAAATATCGTGATGGCGCCTACGAGATCATCACGATGGATCACGGGTTCCATGGCCGCACGCTGGCCACCATGGCGGCGTCGGGCAAGGTGCAGTGGGAGCCGTTGTATGAACCGAAGGTGCCGGGCTTCGTGAAAGTGCCGTTGAACGATCTGGCGGCGGTGGAGGCGGCCATCACGCCGCGCACCGTGGCGGTGATGCTGGAACCGATCCAGGGTGAGGCTGGTGTCTTCGAGGCAACCATTCCGTTCCTGCGCGGGCTGCGCGCGCTGACTCGGGAGAAAGGCCTGCTGCTGATCCTGGATGAGATCCAGACCGGGATTGGCCGCACCGGGCGGATGTTCGGCTTTGAGCATGCCGGCACGACGCCCGATATCATGACGCTCGCCAAGGGGCTTGGGGGCGGTGTGCCACTGGCGGCGCTGGTGGCGCATCGCGACGTGTGCTGCTTCGAATATGGCGATCAGGGCGGAACGTTCTGCGGCAATCCGCTGATGGCGGCGGCAGGATGCGCGGTGATCGAGGAAGTGTCCAAGCCGGGGTTCCTGGAGCGGGTGACGCAGGCGGGTGCTTATCTGGCGGGTGGTTTGCGCACACTGTCGCAGACGCATGGATGTGGATCGGTGCGTGGTCAGGGATTGCTGCTGGCGCTCGACCTGAAGCGTGATGTCTCGGCGGCCGTGGTTGAACTGGCGAGGCAACATGGTCTGCTGATCAATGGGCCTTGTCCGGACGCGCTGCGTTTCATGCCGGCGCTGACTGTTTCCGATGCGGAGATCGACGGGATGATCGGCATCCTCGACACCGTGCTGCGTGACGTCATGGCGGTTTAAGGCAGTCGAGGCGAGGGACGTCGCGTTTGGGACCGGAGAACGCCAGCCGGGTCCAACTGATACCGGGGCGGCGGAGCACGCCGTCCCGGCGGTCGCGTCGCAGTGTCGGCATCTGACCATCGGTTTTCGGCAACTGCATGGCCGCGGGCCTGCAATTTTGTTGCTACGGTGGGCGGAATGTGCGACCTCGCCTCGCCGGTCCGAACAGATGGGTTGCCATGCGATACTTGATAGCCCTTGTAGGACTTGTCCTGATCCTGCCGCGAACGGTGGCGGCGCAGGCTTATGACTGGCGGCCGGTCAACCGTGACACGGCGGGCATGCTGCGGTCCGGGCAGTACGACACCGCCCGTCCGATCATCGAGGACGCGCTGTCGAAATGCCCGGACGCGGTGACGTTGGTGGAAGCCCAGTTGTGTTCGGCGATTTTCTCGGAAAATCTGGCCAATGTGAAGGAGCATCACGGTGACCTGGCCGGTGCCGAAGCGGATTTGCGCAAGACGCTGTCGATGCGCGCTTCAGTGCTTCCGGCAAATGATCCGCTGATCGGTGAGGCGTATTACTTCCTGGCGCTGTTCTTTGAGCGGCATGGCAGGCGCGCGGACGAAATCGCGCCGTTGCAGGCCGCCGAAGCGATCGCACGGCTGGGCGGCCCGACCCATCGCGCGGAGCTTGCCGGACTGCTCGGACGCCATGCGGGGGCCCTGACCGCGCTGGGCAAGCCTGTGGAGGCGCTGCCGCTCTACCGGGAGGCCTATGATATCACGAGCGCGGTTGACGGGCCGACGTCGCGCAACGGGCTGACCGCCCTGGGCAACCTGTTTACCGGCCAGATCAATGCCGGCCAGCGCGACGCGGCGATCGATGCGGTCAGCGCCGCGCTGGCGTCACCCGATGTCGGATCGTACGATCCGACGCAGCGGGCGCTGCTGGCGGGGCTGCTGGCGCTGCAAACCACGACCGCGCCGCGGTCGAAGGCGGCCATGGGCTTCGTCGAGGCGGCGCTGCCCGACCTCGATAATGGGCTGGTCGACGATGCCAACGCCACGTTCACGTTGCTGCGGGGCGCGGCCAGGCTGGACGCCGGGTTGGGGGATGCCGAACGGGCGCTCGAGCTGGTACACCGAGCCCGGGATGTGGCGGAGCGGAAATGGGGACCGGGCAACTACGCGGTCGCCAGCGCGCTGCGTACGGAAGCGGAGGCGGATGCGGCGCTGAAGGATTTCCCGGCAGGGATCGCGCGACTGAATGAGGCGGCGGGGATGCTGGACGGCCCGCACTTCACCTTCGATCGGATGCAGGTGGAACTCGATCTGGCCAGGATGATGTCGGTTGGCGGACGCGGCGACGAGGCGGTCGCGGCGCATCTGGCGTTCCTCGGCTCACCGGTGATGACGGATGCGGTGCCGACGGTCAGGGCCGCCAGGCTTGCCACGCTGGGAGAGGACCTGGTGCGGCTGCAAGCCTTCGAACCGGCCGCCAGGGTGTGCGGCCAGGCGACGGCGTTGGCGGCGCACGAACCGGCGCTCGCCCGGTCTTACGTGGTGAAGGCTCTGCTGTGTTCGGGCAACGCGGCCGTGGCCCTGGGACGGACCGACGATGCGCTGGAGGTTGCCAGCCGGGCTCGGACGGCGCTGTGGGCGGGCTTCACCGCGCCGGCGGAACCGGACCGGATCATCCAGATCGAGGTCGCCGACCTGCGGGCCCGGGCGCTGCGCAATGGCCATCGGAACCTCGACGCGCTGTCGGCCTACCGGGAGGAACTGGTGCTGGCGCAGAAGGCCGGCGACCCGGGCTGGCAGGGTTTGGTCTGGGGGCAGATCGCCGACCAGCAGCGGCTGTTGCGCCTCTACAAGGATTCGGAGCAGAGCAGTGTCGCCGGGCTGGCGGCGCTGGGGACCACGGGTGCGCCGCGGATCAGGGCGAACCTGTTGAATAACCGGGCCTTGCTGGCCATGACGCAGGGTCGCGCGGCTGATGCCGTGCCGTTGTTCGAGGCGGCTTTGGTGCAACGCCGAGCCGACCCGGCGATGGAGGCGCTGGTGGTTGCGTCGGGCGAACGGGATTTGGCCGCCGCGCTGACGACGCTGGGCCGCAATCGCGAGGCGGGGCGGCACATGGATGTCGCGATCGACGGGTTTCGCGCCCTCGGGGGGACGCGGATGCCGTTTCTGGTGGTCGCGCTGAACCGCCGCGCGGCCATTGCCGTCGCTGCCGGCGATCCGGTGCGCGCCGAGAGTGCGTTGCGCGAACTGCTGGCGTTGCAGGCCCCGGCGAGTGACGACGCCAACACGACGCGCACCAGCCTGGCCGGCTTGCTGGACAATCAGGGGCGGCATCGGGAGGCCTCCGGTCTGCGGGAAGCGGCGTTGGCCAGCGCCAGTGAGCAGCACGGTCCGGACAGTGCGGCCACGGTTCGGGTGCGTTTGACCCAGTTGGCGGCATTGCGCGCGGCGGGCCGGTTGTCGGAAGCGACGTTGGGCGCCTGGCAGTGCGTGGACGGCGCCAAGGGTGGGCATGACGTGCTGCTGCCATGCCTGATGGCGCAGGCGGAGACGGCGCTCGAAGCCGGGTCCGACCGGCAGGCGGCGGAATTCGGTGCCAAGGCGCTGGCGGAGGCGGAGACCCACTGGACCCGGGATGGCGGAACGGTGGTGCAGGCGCTGACCCTGCAGGCGCGTATCGAGGCGGCGCTTGGCGACGTGGATGCGGTGATGCGGCTGTACGACCGGATCCATGGCTTGACGCCGGACAAGGGGATCGGCCGGGCATGGACCGATTATGGCGAGGGCCAGTTGCTGACGGAAGCCGGAGAGCCGACCGTCGGGGTGGCGATGCTGCGGCTGGCGCTGAAACAGGGGAGGGAGGCGCGCAACACGAGCCTGGCTGTCGCGGCGACCTTTGGGCTGGCCGGCGAGTTGGAAAAGACCGGGCGGTGGGAGGAGGCGATGGGGCTGTGGCGGGACGTCCAGCCGTTGCTGTCCGACGACGCGCCGGCGTACCGGGTCAGGGTCCTGGAGGGGCTGGGAACGGCGGCCGCCGGGATGGCGCGATACCAGGACGCCGCCGGGTTTTTGGCTGAGGCGGTGACGCTGAGCCGCACCGTGACCGGGGTGGGGTCGCCGGATTATGGGCGGCTGGTACTGGCGTGGTCCGCGGCGTTGATGCGCTCCGGCGAGCCGGACAAGGCGGAGGATGCGATCCGCCTGCTGGATGGCGATACGAGACCGGCGGCGGAGCGGCTGCGCACCATCGGGATGATGCACCTGGCGTTGATGGCGGGTGATCCGGCGGCGGCGGTGATGCTGGGTCGTTCCGAGGTGGCGGATGCGACGGCGGCGTTCGGTGCGGACAGTGTCGGTGCGGCGGTCGCCCGGCTGGATCTGATCGAGGAATCGCTGGCGGCGGACCGGTATGTCGATGGTTCGGAGCTGGATGACGCGTTGCGTGTGGTTGAGGCGCAGGCGCCCGGTTGGGCGGTTGCCTATCGGGGTGACCAGTTGCGGGGTGAACTGGCGGCGCATATGGGCCGGCTGACGGACGCGGCGACGGCGTTCCTGGGGGCCGAGATGCTGGCGTCAGCGCATGACGGGCCCGGCAGCTCGGCGGCGGCGATGGCGCGTTCGGAGCGAGCCTCGGTGTGGCTGCGGGCGGGGAAGGTGAACCAGGCGAACGAGCTGTTTCGTCAGGCTCTGACGATGGCGGCACCGGGCGGGCAATGGCGGAACACGGTTTGGGCGCGGATCGCCGGCGATGCGGCGGCGGCGGCGGAGCGGGCGGGGGATATTCCGCGCGCCACGCGTTTGCTGCGCGATGCGGACGGGCTGAAGCCGCCGGTGGAATCGCGGGCGACGGTGCGGTGGATTTAGAGGCGGATTGGGCTGGACTCGACCCGCGCACGGCGTTGCGGTGTTCACATGTCGTGAGATAGGGGTGGCCAGGCTGATCCCCGGATCAGGTCCGGGGGCAACCGTGGTGCGGCAGGCGCGATTATTCCGCGGCCTGGGGGATGGCGGCGTATCGTTCGATCCATTCGCGGCCGAGTTGAACCGCTTCCTCCGGTGTCAGCCAGGACCAATCGGCGCCCCGGGCGCGCAACGCGACCCATACGGTTTCGCCGTGGACATGCTCTTCAACCATCAAGGGTGCAGCCTGCGCCATGAATCTGCCTTGTGTGTAACAAATGGGAAAGTCCCGCGCGCCACCGCGGCGGATCTGGCTGTGCGACGATCGAGCAAAGCGAAGAATAGTCTCGATTTCGTGATCAGCGGCGCCGCACTCTTGCCGCATTTGCCGATTCGGCCGCAACTGGAAAATTGCGGTCGTTACGCTGGGGTGGAAAATTCAGTGGGGAACCGGGTAGGCGTGTGATCCGTGCAACAGGCGCCGCTGTTGCGTGATCAGAAACCAAACATGTGGTCGAGGGAGAATCCGCCGGCTTCGTCCATCAGGCCGTGGTAGCCGAACAGCCGGCAGGTGGGATCGCGCACCAGGACGTAACCGTCCGGCCCGGCCGAGGCCAGGGTCGCGGCGGTGAACGCAAGATGCGGCCAGACGAGGGCCGAACCGGAACAGGCGATGGGAACCGGCGTCTCGGCGATCGGCGTCCCGGTGCCGTCATGCAGTTGTAGCGTGGTCGAGGACAGTGCGTGCCACGGGCCGGAGGCGGGATAGATCAGCGCGGCGAAGCTGTGGCGTGCGGCGTTGCCCAGTTTCAGGAACAGGGTCGTGCTGAGGCCGGGCGGCGGGCCGGAATAGGATTGCGGCTCATCGCGATAGGTCATCGCGGTGTTGAAGATGTGGGCGCCGAAGCTGGATTCGGCGACGTGGCCGGATGTGCGGTCCTCATAGCGGAACAGGGCGTGCAGCCAGCCGTCGGCGTCACCGCCGTCGCGGAAGTCGTAGACCAGTTCGGCGTGGCCTTGCTCGACGTCGAAGGCCTCCATGTCTATCGCCAGGTCATGGTTGCGCGGCAGGCAGCCGAGGAACTTCTCCCCGCGTTTGGTTCCGTCGGCGTCGAACACGTCCAGGCGGAGCGGCAGGTTGGTCTGGGCGGTGGACATCGGCGTCGGCTGGAAGATCGAGCGGAAGCGGGTGCGCGGCAGGATGGGGAAGGGCAGGATGTAGCCGCGTCCCATCTCGGGCGGCAGTGACCGGATGCCGGGGTCGGTTCGCAGGTTGTCGCGTTCGACGTTCACGTGGGCGATGCGGATGCGGTCGTCGCGGGTGACCTCGTAGCGCGGGCGGACGATGTGCCGGCCGGCGCGTAATTCGACCTGGGCCGGCCAGTGCAGGCCGGGCAGGAAGTCGGCGACGTCCAGCGCGACGGTGGCGAACGGGCCGACATCGTGGTCCAGGGTGACGGGGTGTTCGGCGCCCATGCGGTCGAGCGCGATGGTGCCGGCGGGGATCGGCACGGCGTGGCTGTTCTGCAGCCATAGCACGACTTTCTCATCCGGGCGGGGCGCGGGCAGGCCGGCGAAGCGGTCGGACGGCCAGGCGTTGGCGTCGTGGGTACAGGACAGCGAGGCGCCGTTGTCGGAGGCATAGGTGTCCATCGCGTATTTCACGATGTCATGGCCGGCGACGCCGACGGCATGGATGAAGAGTTGGCCGGTGAACGGGGGCAGGTCGAAGCGCGTCCGGATGTCCTGGCTGTCGATGGAGAAGCCGCCGGGGCCGCTGGGAAGGGGTTGTTCCCAGGTCGCCAGGATTTTTCCCGCCGCGTCGAACAAACGCAGCCACAGGCGCACGACGGTGGCGCCGTATTTCGCCCAGTAGTTGGCGGAGACCACGCGCGTGGACAAGCCGCCGGCGTCGCGGAAGAAGGCGAAATTGGTCGCGAAGTTCAGCTTGTCCAGATAGCGGCCACGTGTGGTCAGCAGGGCGTCGGGCAGGCGGACATCGTCGAGGGTCAGGACGGTGGCACCGGGCGGCAGCATGTGGGCGACGCGGGCAACGGTCCTGGCGGCGTCGAAGGCGGCGATCAGCACGGTGCGGGCGCCGCTGGTGGCGATCTGGGTCAGCGGGCGGGCAGTCAGGCCACCGCGGGTTTCGCCGACGGCCGCGACGTCGTGGACGAACAGGCTGTCGATTTCGGCGGGATACATCGCAAGCAGCGCGTCGGCGATGCCGTCGGGGTCGTACAGCGCGACCGGCGCGTCCAGGCGGGGGTAGAGCCGGGCGATGGCTTCGGCGGCCAGCGGATGGGCCAGCGCCTTGTAGATGACGTTGCCTCCGGCGCGGGCGTCAAAGGTCTGAATTCGCAGCATGTCTGTCCCTATAATCCGATCCTGCGGCGCATCTCGGCGGCGGCGGCGGGTGTATCGTTCAATGGGGTGACTTTCCATGTTGAAAAGCGGCCCTCGAACGGGCGGATGCGGTCTTCGTCCAGCAGCGGCTTCAGAAACAGGCCATGGCGGGACCAGTGGCCGGGCAACGGGGCGAACATCACCGGGGCGGTGGTGGCGGCGGCCTCGGAGATCATCGACACGCTGTCCTGGGTGACGACGATCAGGTCGGCCAGGGCGAGCATGCCGAAATAGGGGTTTTCACCGGTAAAATCCCAGACGAAGCCGCCGTGGGGTGCGAGGGCGGTGCGGATCAGGTCGGTGACGGCGGGGTCGGTGCGGCGGGACGGGGTGACCACGATGCCGACCTTGTCGCGCTGGGCCATCGTGGCCAGGTCGGCGGCCAGGCGGGCTCCGGCGTCTCGGTCAAGGCGGAAACGGCCGTTGCTGCCGCCCAGCAGGACGGCGACGAGCGGCCGGCGATAGGGGGCGAAACGGTCTCGCCAGGCGTCCGCTTCGGCGGCGAGGCGGGCCGGGGTGACCCGGTGCAGCGCGGTGCGGGTGACGAAGACGTTCGGGCCGGTCAGCTCGTCATGGGTGTTGGCGATGACCAGGTCGAAGCGGCTGGGGTCCATGCGCGGGTTCTGCACCTGGACCACACGCATCGAGTGGCGCCGCAGCGCCGCCAGCACCGCGCCGGCCATGCCGCCGCAGCCGATGGCCAGCCCGGGCCGTGGCGCCTTGACCGCGTCGGCAACGGCAGCCAGCGGATTGGGCCAGAATTTCGCGGCGATCCATTTCCAGGGGGCGGCGGGTTTCAGTTCGCGCAGCTCCGGAGTCAGGCCGGCGGCCTCGGCCAGGCCCTGGGCCTGCGAGCGCAGCCCGGCCAGGCCCTCGCAGATGATCCAGGGAGCGGCGATGTCAGACATGAGGGCGGCTTTTCGGCGTCCCGTCATCGAACGTCAATGTGCGATGGCGGTTGGGTGCCCTGGGGACCGGACATGTGTCACCACTCGGCCAACCGAACGCGGACATCGTGCAGGTCGGGAGCGATCCATTCGCACAGTCGGCGGATTTCGTCGGTCGGGGGCAGCAGGTCGGGGACCATGACAGTCCGCATCCCGGCCGCCGCCGCGGCGCGAACCCCGTTATGCGAGTCCTCGAGCGCCAGGCAGTCTGCCGCGGCGACGCCAAGCATCGCGGCGGCACGCAGATAGGGATCGGGCGCCGGCTTCCCGAACGGATAGTCGCCCGCGGCGACGACCGCGTCGAACCGGCCGGTCAATGCGTGCAGTTGCAGGTTGCGTTCTACGTCGGCGTGACCCGATGACGTGCAGATGGCACGCGGCATCCGGATGTCATCGAGATGGTCGAGCAATTCCGTCATCCCGGCTTTCAGCGCCAGTGCGTCCCGCATCGCCTCATAGTGTTCGATCCAGGTGGATCGGAAGCGATGGACGTCGGCTGACGGCCCGATGCGGTCCTGCATGGTCACCTGGTTCACAGCCCATGGACGGCCAACCAGTTGCATGAAGTCGTCCACGGTGAAGCCGTGCCCAAGGTCTCGCGCCGCGAGGAGGATCGCATCGCGGTAAAGCGCCTCACTGTCGAAGATAAGGCCATCCATGTCGAAGATGACCGCGGCCGGACGCTTTGTCATGGTTTTGAATGAAGCATGATTCGAACCGGCGGCGAACCCTGTTCGGGCTCTTCGCGTGGGTCGGCTGCCGGCTGTATCGTGGCTGCGTCATCACAGGATGGACGAGCATGGATCGCGATCTGATCGGCTACGGCGCCACGCCGCCGAACCCAAACTGGCCAGGCCAGTCCCGGTTGGCGGTAAACTTCGTCTTGAACTTTGAGGAAGGGTCGGA
>DATAZJ010000434.1:0-12819 GCA_036272115.1 Rhodopila sp.
CATCTCCAAAGCCGCCCGGGCGGCCGCCACCGACGCGACCTGCGCCTGGATCTCGCCCACTCGCCCCATCGGCGCCTGTGCCTGGGCCAGCGCCGCCAGCGCCGCATCGACCTTCGCCTGCGCCGACAAATGGTCCGCCCGAAACTGATCGACGCTCTGCTTCGATACGCCCCCGATCGGAAGCTGCGCCTGACCCCGGGCCAGATCGGTTGCCGAACGAACAAGCGTCGCCTGCGCGTCGGCCAGATTGGCCTCGGCCTGCGCGATCTCGGTCGGCTTGCCGCCATTCCGCAGGTTGGTCAACTGGTCCTGCGCCTGCTTCAGCATCTGCGCCGCCTGGTCACGCGACGCAAGGTCATCGGTATCATCCTGAGTGAACAGCAGCGCTGCGGCCTTCACATCATCGCCCCGAACGACGTCCACCGAGGTCAGCAACCCCGGTTGCGTTGGCCCCACCTTGACGAAATCGGCCTCCGCATAGCCCTGCCACATGACCGGCGGCGGCTGTTGGCTGGACCACCACCACCAACCGGCCCCCGCACCCGCGGCGACCAGCAGCACGATCACCAGCAAAAGACGTCTCGTCACATCAGCCAATCCTTTGCGGCAGGCCGGTTGGCCACCTTATCGCGCCGAACCGATTCCCCCAGCGCGGAACAGCCGGCCGGTGCAGCTGAACCAGTGTCCCGAATCTGAAGTTCACCACAATGGGTGAACCTCAGATTCGAGACACTAAGTCTTTGTTTTCAGTGACCTGCTGGTCCCAGAAGTCCGCCGCAAAATGCGACGAACTTCCGAGGCAGGACATTGGCCCACAATGAAGGTTTTCCGATGGCAAATCGTACCAGGTTCATGCCGCACGCCGGTCCCGCCCAATCAGCGCCAAACCCTCGGCCACCGAGACGAATTCGCCGCCCCCAGTAACCCTTCCTTCCCCGAACCGAGCGGTAAACAGCCCGCGCACCGCCGGAACCAGCGACGTCCCCCCGGTCAGGAACACCCGGTCGATCGCGTCTTCCGCCAGCCCAGCCTCCGCCAGCGCCGCATCAACCGTCGCCGCGATCCGCGCGATATCCGAGGCAATCCAGTGCTCGAAATCGGTTCGGGAGATGGTTTCCTCGATCGCGAAATCCGCATGGTGGAACCGCAACACCGCCGTCTCCGCCCGCGACAACGCCGCCTTCACCCCGGACACGGCGCGGTACAGCTCATACCCCAGTTCATCACGGATCAGCCGCAGCAACGCCCGCAGCCGGTCGGGATGCTGCGCGTTCCGAGTAACCGCCTCGATATCGCGCATGGTCTTCGGCGCACGCATCAGCGACAGGCGGTGCCAGCGGGCGAAGCTGGAGTAATACTCCGGCGGCACCGGCAGGTCCGTGCCGCCCGGCCGATAGGTGGTTCCCTTGCCCAGCCGAGGCGAAACCACCTGGTCCATGATCCGAAAATCGAACGTATCGCCGGCGATTCCCACACCCGCATGTCCCAGCGCCGTCACCGGACGCGCACTGTTCGGTTCAAACCGCATCACCGAGAAATCGCTGGTGCCACCGCCGAAATCACCGATCAAGACGGTTGCCGGCGCCTCCAGGCCGCGCGCAAAGCGATACCCCGCCGCCTCCGGTTCCAGCGCGGTATGAATGCCGCGCCACCCGGCCGCGGCGTAGGAGCCAACCAGCCGCTCCTCCCCCAGGACATCGTCCGCCGTCTCCCCCGCGAACCGCACCGGTCGGCCGGCGACCAGCACCGCCTCGCTCGGTGCCGGCAGGATCGCAGCCAGGAACAGCCCGATCAGCCCCTCCAGCGTGAATGGACGGCCAAAGACCCGAGTTTCGGTGAAGCTGCGCTGCGCCAGATAGGTCTTCAGCGACATCATCAACCGGCTCTCCAGCGGATCGTCGAGGTAGGCCTCGATCGCCGCCGGGCCGACCGCGTGGCGCAGCACGATGTTGTTCCGGGCACCGTCGTTCCAGAAGCACAGCACGGAGCGGATCACATCCATCTCCGCCGCGCCGAACGCGTGCCGCACCGTGGCGACCGAACCGTCCGGGTGCAGCGACGTGACGACGGTGTTGGTTGTGCCGAAATCGACGCCGATAACCGTCATGCAAGCCGCCCGTCCGAGAAAGGGGCGCTTCGGACCACAGACACGGCTTCTATGCAAGGGCGCTGTTATCCGGGACGCGAAGTCCCGGTCACTTGTTCCGGTGCTCCAGAAAGTCAGTAACCGGCCCGACGAACGGATGCAGGAACTGCCCCACCATCCCGCCGGGGACCGGCTTGATCGTCCCGTATCGCACCGGCCAGCGGTCGGCCGGCAGATGCCAGGTGCCGAACAGCAGGTCGAACAGCGGCGTATGCGCGGTGTAGTTCTTGTCGATGGCCTCGGCGTCCGAGGCATGGTGCCAATGGTGGAACTGCGTGGTCACCACGACGTAGCGCAGCCAGCCCACATTCATCTTGACGTTGGAATGGATCAGCACCGATTGCACGCTGATGAAGATCAGGTAGGCGAAGATCGTGTCCTGCGGAAAGCCCAGCAGGAACACCGGGACCAGAACGAACGAGCGGGTCATCAGCGGCTCGAGGAAATGCAGCCGCGAACCCGACAGCCAGTCCATGGCCTCCGGCGAGTGGTGGACCGCATGGATACGCCACAGGAACGGCACTTCATGACAGGCGCGATGGGTCGCATATTCGACGGCATCGGCCGCGAGGATGACCAGCACGAACCGCAGCACCCCCGGCAAGGCGAGCACATGCGCCTGGACCCAGGGGTTGACCGCCCAGCCGAAATAATCGTGCGCGAAATGCGTTGAAACCACCAGGAACACGCCGATCGCCAGGTGGTTGACGCCGAAATAGCCGAGGTCCAGCCGCCAGCCATCCCGTAGCGGCAACTGTTCGGGGCGCACCTTCGGGAACACGAATTCCAGGAAGCCGAACGCAACGCCGGTGAAGAACAGGTCCAGCACCAGCCAGTCGAGACCGAAATAGAACCGCGGCTGGGCGAAATCAGCATAATGGACATACGGGCCGCCCAGCAGCATCGCCAGGAACAGCCCGCTCAGCCCGATCGCCACCCGCAGCCGAGGCCCGCCCAGCATCAGCGAAAGCACGCCCAGCCCAGCGGCGATCACCATCGACACCGCCAGAACCAGCCGCAGCAGTTCCACGTCGTAATGCGGCCGAAGTTCCGGTGTCGTCAGGAACGCCGGAAACCGCAGGCACAGGACCGCGGCGACGCTCAGGATGCCGATCGCCGCGCAGAGGAAACTGCCGATCCGGCCTTCGCCGATCCGCGGCCGCATGTCCCCGCCCGAACGTGGCTTCGCTTCCGACATGCCGCGCCTCCCTTACCGCCAGGATCGTCACTATGCGAAAAGTTCACCGAACGGCAACTTGTTCATCATCTTCGCTGCCGGTGGCCTACCCTGGCGCCCGACGCGACGCGCGCCCATAATCACCGGGAACCCAACATCGGAGGCACATCCCATGGCAACGCAGCCAAAACTCGAACATCGTCCGCTCGGCAAGGGGGGACTGTCCGTCTCGGCCGTCGGCCTGGGGTGCATGTCGCTGTCAGGCGTCTACGGCGCCGCCGACGATGCGGTGTCGGAGGACCTGATCCGCCATGCCATCGACACCGGGGTGGACCACCTCGACTCCTCCGACATGTATGGCTGGGGTCATAACGAGGAGGTGCTCGGCCGAGCGCTGAAAGGCCGGCGGGACGGGGTGGTGGTGGCGACCAAGTTCGGCCAGACCCAGCGCCCCGGCCAGTCGAACGGTGTCAACGGCCGCCCCGAGTATGTCATTGAAGCCTGTGAGGCCAGCCTGAAACGCCTGGGGATCGATGTCATCGACCTCTACTATCAGCACCGCGTCGACCCCGCCGTCCCGGTCGAGGACACCGTCGGCGCCATGGCCAAACTGGTGCAGCAGGGCAAGGTCCGCTTCCTCGGCATGTCCGAAGCCGCCCCCGACCGTGTCCGCCGCGCCCATGCGGTGCATCCGATCGCGGCGGTGCAGACCGAATATTCCCTGCTCTACCGGGAAGAAGCCGAGGAAACCCGCAAGCTGACGCAAGAACTCGGCATCAGCTTCGTCGCGTATTCCCCGCTCGGCCGCGGCTTCCTGACCGGTGCCTTCAAGAGCTTTGCGGATATCGACGGCCGCCGCTCCGCCCATCCCCGCTTTCAGGAGCAGAATTTCGATCACAACCGCGCCCTGGTGGCGAAGATCGAAGCCATCGCCGCCGAGAAATCCTGCACCCCCGCCCAGGTCACCCTGGCGTGGCTGCTGGCCCAGGGACCGGACGTGGTCGCCATCCCCGGCACCCGCAGGGCCGATCGGCTGGACGAGAATGTCGGCGCCCTGAAGGTGAAACTGTCGGCCGAGGACGTCGCGCGGATCTCCGCCGCGGTGCCGGTCGGCGCGGTGGCCGGGACCCGGTATCCGGCCGGCGGCATGGCCGGCGTGTTCATCTGACCAACCCGGCCCAACCATCCACGGCCCCACGATCAGGGCCGTGGATGGCGGCCGCCAACTGTCCTCTAACTCTTGTTGGCCTTGATATACGGGCTCCACGGGTTCGGCTGCAGCAGGCCGCTTTTGTAGACGATGTCGAACTGCCCGTTGGCCTGGATCTCGCCGATCATCACCGGCTTGGCCATGTGGTGGTTGGCGCCCATCACGACATCGAACCCGGACGGTGAGCGGAACTTCTGCCCGATCATCGCCTTCGTCACGGCGGCGACATCGGTGGTGCCGGCTTGCTTCACCGCCTGCGCCCACATGTGGAACAGGATATACGCCGACTCCATCGGGTCATTGGTCACCGCTTTCGGATTGCCGATATACTTCCGCCATTTCGCGATGAACGCCTTGTTATCCGGACCCGGAACGGACTCGAAATAGCTCCACGCCGCCATGTGACCGACCAGCGGTTTCGTATCGATCCCCGCCAGTTCTTCCTCGCCCACCGAGAATGCAACGACCGGAATATCCGTCGCCTTGATCCCTTGATTGCCCAATTCCTTGTAGAACGGCACATTCGCATCGCCATTTATCGTCGATACCACCGCCGTTTTCTTGCCGGCTGACCCGAACTTCTTGATACGGGCGACCTCCGTTTGCCAGTCGGAGAAGCCGAACGGGGTGTAGTTCTCCAGGATATCGGTGTCGGATACGCCTTCTGCGTTCAAAAACGCATGCATGATCTTGTTGCTGGTGCGCGGATAGACATAATCCGTCCCTTCCAGCACGAACCGCTTCACCGAACCGCCGTCCTTGCTCATCAGATACTTCAGCACGGGGATCGCTTTATTGTCCGGCACCGAGCTGCCGTAGAATACATTCGGCGACTGTTCTTCGCCCTCGTATTCCAGCGGATAGAACAACAGCCCGTGCAATTCCTCGAACACCGGCAGCACCGATTTGCGCGAAACCGAGGTCCAGCAGCCGAACACCGCCGCCACGTGATCGCGGCTGAGCAGTTCCCGGGCCTTTTCCGCGAACAGCGGCCAGTTGGACGCAGGATCGACCACGATCGGCTCGATTTGCTTGCCCAGCAGCCCTCCCTGCGCGTTCAGATCGGCGATTTGCATCAGCATGACATTCTTCAGGATGGTCTCGCTGATCGCCATCGTACCGGACAGCGAATGCAGAATGCCAACCTTGATGGTATCCGCGGCGTGCGCTCGTGTTACCCGCAACGACGCGGCCAACGGGACCGAGGCCATCGTATTCAGCCAGGAACGGCGTGTGAGCTTCATTCGTGTGATCCTTGCGAGATTGGGTGCGGTGAAGGCGGTTCCGGGATCTGCCCGGAGCAAAAGACCTGACGCGATCCAGCTTGATCACCCGCGTGCCGCAACCCGAGAGCCATCCGTCAAAAATGCCATGGGTCCAGCCCGCCCCGGCGCGCCGCCTGAAACCATGCCCAATTCCGCACCATTTGCTTAAAATTACGCCGATAAGATCAAAAACCATGCGGACAGTGCGGTGATGCGCGGCCAAACCAGCAGCCAATTTCCTGTGATGGAGCCAGTTAACGGCGATTAGATGGGTCCAGTTTAGGCATCGTCCTCCGCCTTATCCTTGATTTAGCCCATGCCCCGACGGATACTCGCAACTGGACCCATACATGCCCGAAAATGTGGCAATCGCCGGAGGGGAATAACCGCGTGCAGATCCAAATCAGCCTTCTCCTGGACCGGGCACGCGCCGACACCCTGACCACGCAGCTCACCGGCCAGTTGCGCGACGCCATCCGCGTCGGCCGGATCGCGCCAGGCATGCGACTGCCGTCGTCTCGCCGCCTCTCGGAGCAACTGGGCATCGGCCGCAACACCGTGGTGCGGGCATACGAGACGCTGGAGATCGAGTGCTACGTCGAATCGCGCCCCGCTTCCGGCATGTTCGCCACACTGCCGCCCGCCGATCCCGGCCCGGTGCCCCGGTTCGACAAGCCCGGCAACAGACCGGTTCCGCTGCTCCCCGTATCCGCGCCGGCAGCCGCGAATCGGGGCCGTCTGTCGTTTGATTTCGTGCCCGGCCTGCCGAACGCCGGCCTTTTCCCGCTGAAAACCTGGCGACGGCTGCTGCAAACCACGCTCTCGCAAGGCGGCCCGCCCGGTTTGACCCATCAGGGCGATCTGTTCGGTCTGGCCTCGTTACGCTCCGCCATTGTCAGCCATCTCGGCGCGGCCCGCGGCATCGTCGCGGATCCCGCCCAGATCGTCATCGTCAGCGGCACCGCGGAGGTCATCGCCATCGCCAGCCGCCTGTTTCTTGCACCCGGGTCGCTCGTTTGCGTCGAGGACCCCTGCTATCGCCCCGCCGCCGCCGCATTCCAGGCGGCCGGCGCCGAACTCTGCGCGGTACCGGTGGATGACGCCGGGATCGTTGCCGCCGACCTGCCGCCGCGCCCTACCGCCCTGCTCTACGTAACGCCCGCGCACCAGTATCCGACCGGCCACACCTTGTCCTCCGCCCGCCGCGAGCAGATCGCCGCCTGGGCCCAGCGCACCGGCTGCTTCATTCTCGAGGACGATCGCGGCGCCGATTTCCGCTACGAAGGCGGTGCCCCACGCGCCCTCGCCGCCTATGCTCCGGACCGGACGATCCATCTCGGCACATTCTCCCAATCCCTCGGCGCCGGCCTGCGCCTCGGCTACATGGTCGTGCCAGCCCCCCTCGTGGAGACGGTACGGACGGCTAAATCCCTGCTGAACGGCGGCGCGCCCTGGCTGGAGCAGGCGGCAGTGGCAGAGATGCTCCGCACCGGCAGCCACACTTCCCACGTCATGCGGATGCGATCGGCCTATCGCGAGCGGCGCGACCACCTGCTGGAGGCGCTGCGGCGCAACTTCGGCGACCCGGACGTCAGCGGCGAAGCCGGCGGCCTTCACCTGTTCTGGCAATTGCCGCCCGGCGTGCCGGATGCCGGAACCGTCGAGGCGCTGGGCCGGCGAACCCGCGTCGGGGTCTATTCCCTCGACTCCGGAAACGTCCGCCACAGCGGCCCGTGCGCGCTCTCCCGGCGCGGCCTCATGCTCGGGTATGCCGCATTGACGCCGAAGCAAATCGATCAAGGCATCGCCCGCCTGTCGGACGCGGTCGACGACGCGCTGGATGGACATACCATTGGCCTGAGCGACCTGCTGCTGCATCGGCCGCTATCGCCCCATCCGGCGGCCGGCCTGCTGCGGCGGCGACCGGTCAAACCGGCTCCACGCAATCGCCATCAACCGGCTCTCTCCGCCCAGCCCGTGCATCGGGCAGCATCCGGGACGGACATGGAAAAAGGCGCCGGCAGGCCGATGGCGGTGGTAACGGGACTGTATCATTATCCGATCAAGGGCCTCAGCCCGCAGCCGCTGCCGGCGGTCCGGGTCGAGGCCGGCAAGCCATTTCCGTTCGACCGCGTCTTCGCCCTCGTCCGGCCGGGCGCGCCGGTGACCACGGAGGATCCGAAATGGGCCAAGAAGGGCCTGTTCGTCATGCTTATGCTGGATGAGCGGCTAGCCAGCGTCCGCACCCATCTCGACGCGGAGACGTTGCAGCTGACGGTGCGACAGGGCGACCCGCAGGCCCGCCCGCTGCTTTCGGTCAACCTCGACGACGCGGCCGCCCGTCACGACGTCGAGGCCTTCTTCCACCGCCTGGCACCCGCCCTCCGCTCACCGCCAGCCTTGGTGCGTTCACGCGACGGGCACTTCATGGACAAGCCCGACAACGTCATTTCGCTGATCAATCTCGCCACGGTGCGCAGCCTGGAGCAGCAATGGGGCTACAAGATCGACCCGCTGCGCTTCAGGGCCAACATCTATATCGACGGCATACGGCCGTGGGAGGAATTCGATTGGATCGGCGCCGACATCCGCCTGGGTGACGCCCTGTTCCGGGTCGATCGACGCAACGGCCGGTGCAGCGCCACCAATGTCGATCCCGCCACCGGACAACGGGATCTGGACATCCCGGGCTGCTTGCGCAAAGCGTTCGGACACAAGGATCTGGGGATCTATCTGCTGGCGCGCACCGACGCCTCGGTGGCGGTCGGCGATGCGCTGCGACTGCCCGGCGGCGCGGGTGCCCATCCGTCCGCCGCGCCCGCTGCTTCCCTGGCAACCGGCCGGGATGCCTTCATCTGCCGCGGCTGCTATTTCGTCTATGACGAGGCGCAAGGACTGCCTCTGGCCGGCATCGCACCCGGCACCAGGTTCGCGGACCTGCCCAGGACCTGGCAATGTCCCGATTGCGGCACCGACAAAGCCACCTTCCGCCCGCATCTGCCGACGCCCTGACGGCGAGGGGGATACGTCAATTCTCAAGCGGCTGGCGTCACGTTGCATGCAACCTATGGATGTATATATTGCACACCACTCGCCTGAATGCCATAGTCGGCAAGCCACCTGCTTGCAAAAATCCACCCGCGTGGAACCACCGTGCATCATGCCCGACACCTTCAGTTCCGCCTCCTACTGGGAGGCACGCTACCGCGCCCTGGCGACATCCGGCGCCGGATCGTATGGCAGGCTGGCCGCTTACAAGGCGGCCGTCATCAACGGCGTGATCGAGGCCAACGACATTGCCCATCTCGCCGATTTCGGCTGCGGCGACGGCAACTTGCTCTCGATGCTGCGGCCTGCCGCCTACACCGGCCTCGATATCTCTCCCACCGCCATAGAGCGCTGTTCGGCACTGTTTCCGCAGTTCGAATTCCTGTCGATCGCCGGTTTGGCGGCTTTGCGACCCGCTGATCTGACGATGTCGATCGATGTGATCTACCATCTCGTCGAGGATCACGTGTTCGCCGCCTATATCGACGCGCTGTTCACGCACTCCACCCGCCTGGTACTGATCTATGCCAGCAATCTGGAGGGCAACTGGTCGTCCCCGCATGTTCGCCACCGGCGGTTCAGCGCCTACGTGGCCAAGCAGTTCCCCGCCTGGCGGCTGCGCGCGCATATCCCGAACCCATATCCGTTCGACCCCGGCCGTCCGGATGAGACATCGTTCGCCGACTTCTTCCTGTTCGCCCGCGCCGATACCCGTTGCCAACTTCGATTGCCTGGGACCCCGGCGTGATCTGGTGCCGTGGGAAGCCGGCACCCGCAGCGCCCCGCTACCCTGAACGTCGCCCGAAAAGCGGTCTCGTCACGCTGGCAACTGCCCGTGAGCAGGACTACATAGGCCACATGGGCACGGCGAACCTCGAAACCGACAACACTCCGCATCCCGAGTCCGAGACCGGCCGTCAACGCCGCCTCACCCGGGAAGCCCGGATGGTCGCCGAGGCGGACGCCGACATCGCGGCCGACCGGTTGGTCGATGAGGCGGACGTCGATGCCTGGATCGACAGCATCGGCACCGGCCACGAATTGCCCGTCCCCTACGCCGGAAGCTGATCGAACGATCCGATGAGCCCTCCTGGCGGCGACTCCCCGCCACGACGGCTGCTCTATACCAATCAGGCGCTTGCCGGTCTCAACAGGATCAGTGGCTGGCTGACCCAGCGGGCGCAGGGCCGACAGCTCGGCGCAGATTGATGGCGATCCGAACCTCGATCCGGCGTCTGCGACAGCACCCTTGCCTGCATCCGGTTTGCGACCATCCTGGCGTGCGGGAACTGCCTTGTCAGGGCGGATTCCGGGCGCTGTATCGGGTGCATCCCGACACCGGCCATGACGACACCGCCGGCGACGTGCGAATATTGCGGATGTTCGGTCCCGGGCAGGATCGCGCTGCACCCTGATCCCGCCATCCTGTCCGGAACCAACACAGACTCGCGTTCTCGTTGACCCTGAGGCATCGGGGTCCTATCTGAACGCGGCGCGTCTGGGTCTTCCCGGACCGTTCGTCCTTGGAAGGTCCGTATGCTCGCCTCTATCGCCCGCGCTATTTTCGGCTCCTCGAACGACCGCTCCCTGAAAGGGTACCAGCGGCGTGTTCCGGCGATCAACGCGCTGGAGGACGGCATGAAGGCGCTGTCGGATGAGGCGCTGGCCGCCAAGACGGTGGAATTCCGAGCGCGCCTGGCCGATGGGGCGACGCTGGACGAGTTGCTGCCGGAAGCGTTCGCCGCGGTCCGGGAAGCCAGCCGCCGGGTTCTCGGGCAACGTCACTTCGACGTGCAGATGGTTGGCGGGATGGTGCTGCACGACGGCAAGATCTCCGAAATGAAGACCGGCGAGGGCAAGACCCTGGTCGCCACCCTGCCCGTCTACCTGAACGCGCTCGCCGGCAATGGTGTTCACGTCGTCACCGTGAACGACTACCTCGCCCGCCGTGACGCCGACTGGATGGGGCAGATCTACAACTTCCTCGGCCTGACCTACGGCGTCGTCGTCCACGGGCAGGATGAAGACACCAAGCGCGTGCAATATGCCGCCGACATCACCTACGGCACCAACAACGAATTCGGCTTCGACTATCTGCGCGACAACATGAAGTACCGGCTGGAAGACATGGTCCAGCGCGACTTCTTCTACGCCATCGTCGATGAGGTCGACTCGATCCTGATCGACGAGGCCCGCACGCCGCTGATCATCTCCGGCCCGGCCGAGGACAGTTCGGACCTGTACCGCACCGTCGACCTGGTGGTGAAGGAGCTGGTGAAGGACCCGTCGACCTACGACAAGGATGAAAAGTTCAAGACTGTTTCGTTGACCGAACCGGGCAGCGAGACGGTGGAGGATATGCTGAAGGAAGCCGGGGTGCTGACCGAGGGCAACCTGTACGACATCTTCAACGTCTCGGTCGTGCACCATGTGCAGCAGTCGCTGCGTGCCCACACGCTGTTCGCCCGCGACGTCGATTACATCGTCCGCGACGACCAGGTCATCATCATCGACGAATTCACCGGCCGCATGATGCAGGGACGGCGCTACTCGGAAGGCCTGCACCAGGCGCTGGAGGCGAAGGAGCACGTCACCGTCCAGGCGGAAAACCAGACCCTGGCGTCGATCACCTTCCAGAATTACTTCCGGCTGTATCCCAAACTGTCCGGCATGACCGGCACGGCGATGACCGAGGCGGATGAATTCGCCGAAATCTACAAGCTGGACGTGGTCGAGATCCCCACCAACGTCCCGGTTACCCGCAAGGACGAGGACGACGAAGTCTACCGCACCGCGGCGGAGAAATACGAAGCCGTCGCCCTGCTGATCGCCGACGCGCGCGCGAAGGGCCAGCCGGTGCTTGTGGGCACCACCTCGATCGAAAAGAGCGAGACGATCAGCGACCTGCTGAAGAAGAAGAAAGTGCCGCACTCGGTGCTGAACGCGCGGTTCCACGAGCAGGAGGCCGAGATCGTGTCGCAGGCCGGCGCGCCCGGCGCGGTGGTGATCGCCACCAACATGGCCGGCCGCGGCACCGACATCAAACTCGGCGGCAACCTGGATGTGCGGTTGAAGAAGGAGCTGTCCGGCATCCACGACGAAGCCGAACTGGCTGCGCGCGAGGCCAAGGTGCGTGAGGACGTGGCGGTCGCCCACCAGAAAGTGAAGGACGCCGGCGGCCTGTTCGTCATCGGCACCGAACGGCATGAAAGCCGCCGCATCGACAACCAGTTGCGTGGCCGGTCCGGCCGGCAGGGCGATCCGGGGCGCTCGCATTTCTTCCTGTCGCTGGAAGACGACCTGATGCGCATCTTCGGGTCCGACCGGATGGGCGGGATGCTGCAGCGGTTGGGGCTGAAGGACGGTGAGGCGATCGTCCATCCCTGGATCAACAAGGCCCTGGAAAAGGCGCAGAAAAAGGTCGAGGCGCGCAACTTCGATACGCGCAAGAACGTGCTGAAATACGACGACGTCATGAACGACCAGCGCAAGGAGGTCTATGCCCAGCGCAAGGAGTTCATGAAGCTTGTGGACGTGGCCGACACCGTGGCCGAGATGCGTGAGGACGTGCTGTCGCTGTTGGTCTCCTCCCGCATTCCGGAAAAGGGGTTCTCGGAGAATTGGCAGCTCGCCGATCTCGCCGCCGATGTCAGCCGGGTCTTCAACATGACCCTGCCGATCGAGGAATGGGGCCAGGAAGAAGGCGTCGATGAGACCCATCTGCGGGAGCGTATCGGCCGAGCGGTGGACGAAATGATGGCGGCGAAGGCGGCCAACATGGGCCCCGACCTGATGCGGTTCATCGAGAAGAGCCTGCTGATCCAGACCCTCGATGCGGTGTGGAAAGAGCATCTTTATGCGCTGGACCATTTGCGCCAGGGCATCGGCCTGCGCGCGTATGGCCAGCGCGACCCGCTGAACGAGTACAAGTCCGAGGCCTTCGCCCTGTTCACCGCCATGCTGGTGGAGTTGA
>DATAZJ010000435.1:0-10474 GCA_036272115.1 Rhodopila sp.
CGCCGGCTTCGGCACCGGCTACGCCCCGCTGGCCGCCGGGACGGTCGCCTCGGCCGCCGCCGTCGTCATCGGCGCGGGGTTCCTGCTGCTGTCCCCGTGGATACTTGCCCTGATGGCACTTCTGGCCACCACCGGCGGTTATCTGGCGGTGAAACAAGGCAACATCGAAGGCGACCCAGGCTGGGTCGTGATCGATGAGTTCGCCGGCCAATGGATCACCCTGCTGGCCCTGGCGCGCCCCACAATACCGGGCCTTTTCGTCGCCTTCGTTCTGTTCCGCTTTTTCGACGTCACCAAACTGGGTCCCGTCGGCTGGGCCGACCGCCGGCACGGCGCCTTCGGCATCATGGCCGACGACGTGATCGCCGGATTTATCGCCGCCGCCCTGCTGATAGTGATACGACTTACGCGGCCGGAATGGTTAATGTGACAGTATCAAGACGGATCAGCCGAAAATTTACTGATTGAGTGCTTTCCTGTGGTTTTAAGACTTGCGATTCTTGCAGATCAGGATGTGATATACTGAAACTCACGGGAAACGCCCCAATGCCCTTGGAGCACATGCGGACGCCCACCGTCCTGCCCGTTTCGGAGCGACGCCAGGCCGGCCACGCACTTCGCAAGATCGTGCCGCGCAGCCTGCATGCGCATTGGGTTCCCTCGGCCACACGCCGCGACCCGATCGACATCCTGCTCGAAGCCGGCCGCCATCGCATCGCCAGCCTGTTACCTATACGTTACGATCGGATGCGCGCCTCGCCCTTCGCCTTCTTCCGCGGCGGCGCCGCCATCATGGCCGCCGACCTGGCGGACACGCCGATGACCGGCCTGTGGGTCCAGGCCTGCGGCGACTGCCACCTGGCGAATTTCGGCACCTTCGCCTCGCCCGAGGGCACGCCGGTCTTCGACGTCAACGATTTCGACGAAACCCTGCCGGCCCCGTTCGAGTGGGACCTGAAACGCCTCGCCGCCAGTTTCGCCATCGACGCGCAGTCACGCGACATGGGCGACCGCACCGCACGCAGCCTCGCCGGCGCCACCGTACAGGCCTACCGCCGGCATATGCATGAACTCGTTCGGCTCGATCCCCTGGCCGTCTGGCGGTCCCGCGTCGATGTCATCGAAGTGCTGGACGGCATCACCGACCCGAGACTGCGCGACCGCGAGGAGAAGCGGCTGCACACCGCCATCGAGGCCGGCCACGCCGGCTATCCGAAGCTGATCGAACGCTCCAAGGGCCAATGGCGCATCAAGGAAAAGCCGCCGCTGATCTTCCCGTTGGCCGGCCAGCGCGACGATACGCACGAAATCGTCGCCCGCACCGCTTTCGAATCCTACAATTTGTCGCTGCCGGAGGAACGCCGCATCCTGCTGGACCGTTATGAACTCGCCGACGTCGCCTTCAAGGTGGTCGGCGTCGGCAGCGTCGGCACGTTCTGCGCCATCGGCCTGTTCGTCACCCGAGACGACCAGACCCTGCTGTTGCAGCTGAAGGAGGCGCAGACCTCCGTCCTGGCGCCGTTCGCCGGCCCCAGTGTGTATGCCAACCAGGGCCAGCGCGTGGTGGTGGGTCAGCGCATCATGCAGACCGTGCCCGACCCTTTCCTGGGCTGGACGGAGGACCGCGGTGACGATCAGCAATGTTACATACGGCAGTTGAAGGACAGCCGCCTGGCGGTGATCGGCGCCGACCTGGCCGAAGGCGCGCTGCCCTATCACGCGGCGCTGTGTGGGGTGGCGCTGGCCCGCGCCCACGCGCGATCGGGCGATCCGGCGCGTATCGCCGGCTATCTCGGAACCGGCTCTGCTTTCGACTCGGCGGTGTCCGCCTTTGCCCTGGCCTACGCGGCCCAGAACAAGGCCGATTGGCGGCTGTTCCTGGAAGCCGTCAAGGCCGGCCAGATCGACGCAAGCGGGGCGTAGCAACCCGCCGCCCGTTCGTCATCCAATGTCACACACCAGTGTGCATATGTGACAAATGGATGATACGGAGTGGACACCGCAACCCGCACCGTGCCCAAATACCTATAGCCGCTGGGCACCGATCACCTGATCGACCCGAGCGGCGTGTCGAACTGGTCGGGAGAAAATGATGCAGATCACGGTCTCCGGCAAACAAGTCGATTTGTCGGATGCATTGCGGACCCGGGTGTCCACGCAGATGGACTCGATCGCGGGCAAATATTTCGACCATGCGCTGGAGGCGCTGGTTACCTTCAGCCGAGCCCGAAGTTTTTTCACATGCGATATCAATGTCCACGCCGGACGAGGGTTGCAACTGCGTGGTGAAGGAGAAGCCGCTGACGCCAACACCGCCTTCGACGACGCGGCGGAGCATATCGCCAAGCGCCTGCGCCGCTATCGCCGGCGGGTGAATGAGCATCATCGAGACCTCGCCCAGCGCGCGAGGCCCGAGGCCGCTCGCCAGTATATTCTTCAGGAGGAAGTGAACGGCGTCGATCACGCCACGACCGATGGCCGCACGCTGGATGAAGCGTTCGCCACCGTGATCGCGGAAACCCAGACCGAGATCGCCAGCCTGTCGGTGGGGGAAGCGGTCATGCGGATGGATCTGGCCGATCAGCCGGTGATGATGTTCCGCAACAGCGCCTCCGGCGTGCTGAACGTGGTCTACCGGCGCGACGACGGCCATATCGGCTGGATCAACCCCGGGGCCTGACGCGTCAGGCCTGTTCCCTCCCCGGCCTGGGGGGAACAGGCTGCGGCGCGGATCGGCCGAAGCCTGCCCACCCCAGGGCACCTATTGCCCACTCCGGCGGGCTCGAACGGCGCCACCGGCTCGGCCGCCCGGTTGCAGAGTTCTCTTAATTGCCGGCCAACCCTGGAACCCCAGCAACACCCGCGCGTTCGACGCAGGACACCCGTTCGGCCGCACCCTGCGCGGCATCCAAAGGACCTGGATCATGACAATCACCGTCGTCACGGACCAAGGAACCCACCTCCTCATCACCGACGGCACGCGATACGCCGTAATCGAGCGCCGCAACGACCGCCTCTACAACTGCCACAACATTCAGCGCGCCGGCATAGCGGCGAAAGACATTGCCACGGTCGAACGAATACTCGACAGCGGCGATTGGACCGATCGCGAAACCGCCCAGCAGACGTTCGGCGCCATCACCGAACGCGGAACCGGCCTCGCGGAGCACATGCGGTAGGTGGCTACAATGTTGCTCCGCCGTCGATCGCGACCTCAGCGCCGGTGATGTAGCCGCTTTCTTCCGACAGCAGGAACAGCACGAGGTTTGCAACCTCTTCGGCCGTGCCTTGGCGTTTCATCGGCACCGCCTTCAGCCGCTGCTGGTTTTGTTCCGGTGTCCGCACCTTCAGCATTTCGGTGTCGATCGGTCCGGGATGCACTGAATTGACCCTGATCCTGCGTGGCGCCAGATCGACCGCCGCTGCCTTGGTCATTCCGCGCAACGCCCATTTCGTTGCGCTGTAGGCGATCGCGCCCGGTGATCCCCGCAACCCGGCAACCGAGGAGATATTGACGATCGATCCGCCACCGGATTGCTCCATCAACGGGACGACCGCCTTCATGCCGAGAAAGCACCCAAGCTGATTGATCCGCATATGCCGCTCGAACAGCGCGGCATCAGTCTCCATCAGGGTAGCCGGCTGATAGATGCCGGCGTTGTTGACCAGGCCATGCAAACCACCCAGCCCCGCGGCGGCATTCACCGCCTTGGTCCAGTCTTCCTCCCGCGTGACGTCCTGCCGCACGAAAACAGCGGCATCCCCCAGTTCCGCGGCGAGGCGTTTCCCTTCCGCCTCCAGAACGTCGCCGAGGACGACCTTCGCGCCTTCGGCAACGAACAGGCGGGCCTCGGCGGCGCCCTGGCCGCGCGCACCACCACTGATCAGGATGATCTTTCCGGCAAGACGGTTCATTGGTTCCTCCCTGGCAACAGACGCTCAGCCGGCGATCGGCGACAGATTTTCCTGTGCTCGGACTTCGTTGATGATCTGCAGCACGCGCTGGCGGAACGGGCGGTACTGGATGCCGAATTCCTCGATCAGCCGGCTGTTGTCGATCATGTAGTTGCCGGAGATCTCCTTGCCGCCGGTCTCCTTCTCGAAGGTGATACGCGCGTCCGGCAGATAGCCGCGCACGATGTCGGCGAGGTCGCCCAGGCTGATCGCGGTGCCGCCGGTGTTGTAGACGCTCTGGCGCGGCTTGTCGGTCATCAGCACGCGGGTGAAGACCTCGGCGATGTCATCGACATGCACCGGGCAGCGCATCGCATCCTTGTGCGGGAACGACACCGGCTTGCCGCGTGCCGGCTGGGTGACGCAGTTGACGTGATCGACGGACCCGCGGACCTTGTCAGGACCGGTGACGTTGGCCGGACGGATGCCGGTGATCGTCATGCCGTGCTTTTCGTTGTAATCCGCCGCCTGGAATTCGTTGAATATCTTATGCACCGCATACTGGTTGGTGCCATGTCGAAAATCGTCCTCGGTGATCATCCTGTCGCCGTAATGCTTCTGCATCCCGTTGACGGCGAGCGAACTGGCATAGACCACGCGGTTGACACCGCAGATACGCGCGGCCTCGAAACAATTATCCATCCCGAGGATGTTCAGCTTGGTCGCGACGTGCGGCGCATGCTCGCTGCCCAGGTAGTAGGACAGGTTGATCACCCGCGACGGTTTGGCGCCGCTCATCGCGGACATCACGTCGTCGAACTGGGTCACGTCGCCGCGCATGACCCGAACCTGGCTGCCCAGGTCGGCGAAAGGGGCGGCGTTCGGGTTGATATCCATGCACACGACGTCTTCGCCGCGTGCCGCGAGCAGCCTGATGACACGAAGTCCGATAAAGCCGGTGCCGCCGATGACAAAGACCGACATGGTGATTTCCTTCCCGAGCGTTATTTTGTGGGACGATAGCTTGGGTGGACGGCGGTGGCAAAAGTCGGCCGGCCGACAGGGGACCCCGCGTGACATTTTCCTGTCGTCTGGCGCGGTGGGACCGGCGCTGGCTGATAGCGGTGTTGAGCGCGCAACGAAAAAGAATCCAACACAGATTACACCGATGAAGGGCTCGGATTACACGGAATAACCTGTCACGGCCTCCCCGGCCGGAGCTTGACCGGACACCGGAAAGGGCGCCTCGCGCGCTAACGACCCCGTCCGGGTAATCTGTGCGCTTAATCCGCTAAATCTGTGTTAGAATCTTGCTTGCTTCTTTCTCGAACAACAATCGGACCTTCGGACAGATGGAGGAAACGCCCACGCTGACTGCTTCGCCACTCGAACCGGACGTCGCCGACGGCACCGTGCTGTTCGATGGCGTGTGCGTGCTGTGCTCCGGCTGGTTCCGTTTCGTTGCCGCACGCGATAAGGCCGTCCGGTTTCGTTTCACTCCCATCCAAAGCGCGTATGGCCGATCGCTGGCCATTCGTCTTGGGATCGATCCGGATCATCCGGAGACGAACGCCGTGATCATCGGCGGCGTTGTCTATCTGCGCTCCGATTCCGCGATCCAGATCCTGCGGTGCCTGCCCGGCTGGAGCTGGTCGGCCGCATTACTGGCGATCCCGCGCGTGCTGCGGGATTCCGTCTACAGCGTGGTCGCCCGCAACCGCTATCGCCTGTTCGGCCGCACCGAGACATGCATGATCCCCGACGCCGATCTCGCCCGCCACATCCTGCACGATGAATAGAAGCGCACCGCGCTGCGGTTCGTCCTGGACGTGCCGACCGGTCGAAGCGGCGTATCGGGAATGCCGGTGCAAGCATAGCGGCTGGGCCCCCTCCCTTTGCCCCGATGCGTTGCGCCGGTGTCGATCGCCACAGAAAACGTCGACCCCGACGGCCGATTTCGCTTCAACGTCGAATTACGCCTGCCGCTCGGTTTTGGCCGCCTCGTGCGTTACCGGGGATGGTTGATTCCCATCCAGGAACCATCGCCAGACTGAGCACCCGCACACGGTTACCCCAGCGCCTCCATGCTGAGCAGCCGCCGCTTCCGATCAACCCCCCAGCGATAGCCGGAGATCGACCCGTCCGCCTTCACCACACGATGACACGGGATCGCCACCGCGAGGCGATTGGCCGCACAGGCCGCGCCAACCTCCTGCGCCATCGCCGGCACCGCCAACGTCTTCGCGAGCGCACCGTAGGAGCGTGTCTCACCCACCGGGATCTTCCGAAGCGCCTGCCACACCGCCAACTCAAGCGCCGACCCACGCAGATCCAGCGGCAGATCAAACCGATCATCCGGCTTATCCACCAGTGCAACGACTTTGCCGATCGTTTCGGCCAGCCCAAACTGGTCCTCGACGAGCGACACGCCTCGAAACGACCCGCCGAGGTCACGCCGCAGCCGAACACGATCGCTGCCAAGCAGGATCGCCGCCACGCCATGGGTGCTCACGGCCACCAACACAGACCCAAGCCCGCTTTCGCCATAGCCAAAGCGCAGCACTTCAACCGTTTGTTCGATCATGGTCATCGCGTCCTCATTCCAAAGTCGCTTTCACATGATCGTTCGGCGGCGGATTTACCCTCCGGCTATTGCGCCCGCTATAAGACCGTCTCGGCCACCACCCGCAGCACGTCGACGCTGGACCCCTTCAGCACCATCGTCCCCACATGCCCCGCCTTGGCGACATCCTGCCACGCCGCCAGACGATCCTTGATCCGCTCCGCCGGCCCACACAGCGAAATCGCATCGATCAGCGCGTCCGGCACCGCCGCCGCGGCCTCATTCTTTTTTCCGTCCAGATACAGGTCCTGGATCGTCCGAGCCTCACCCTCGAAGCCCATTTTCGAGACCATATCGTTATAGAAATTCTTGGCCCGAGCGCCCATCCCGCCGATATACAGCGCCAGTTCGGGGCGGATGGCGTCGCGGCATGCCGCCACATCCGGACCCATCTTCGCGCGCACGAACGGTGCGGAATCGAACCCGTCCATCGTCTTGCCGACCTTGCGGCGTCCCTCCAACGTCGGGCCCGTCACCACATTCGGCGCATCCGGCGAGAAGAAGATCGGCAAATTCCCATCCGCCACCTCCCCCGCCATCCGCAGCCCGGCCGGTGTGATCGACGCGGTGTAGAACGGCACATTCGGATCGCCATGCGCGATACTGCGCAGCGGCCGCCCCAGCCCGGTCGCATCCGCCCCGTCATAGGGGATCGAATACTGGTCGCCGTGGAACTCCAGCGGCTTCTCCCGCGCCAGAATTTGCTTGATGATCGCGATGTATTCCTTCGTTCGCTGCATCGGCTTGCCGAATTTCACGCCATGCCAACCCTCGATCACCTGAGGCCCCGACGGCCCGATCCCGCACAGGAACCGATTGCCCGATAACGCCTGCAACGACAGCACCGTCATCGCCGCACAGGCCGGGGTGCGAGCCGGCATCTGCATGATCCCCGTCCCAGCCTTGATCTTCGTCGTCCGGGCCAAGATCCAAGCCGCCGGCGACACGGCATCCGTGCTGTACGACTCACCTGTCCATACCTGGGAGAATCCCAGACGTTCCGCCTCCAGCACCATTTCCATATCGAGCCGCGGATGCGGCCCCGACATGCCAACTGTAATACCGAGCTGCATGATTACCGCACCTTCGCTATGACGTCGTCGCGGAACCGGCGCATGTTGCCGACTGTCGCTTCCGCATCGGCACCGAACAGGCCGAAGTCGAACGCTGTCACGCCGACGTCCCGCAGCGCCTTGATGTCGCCCACATAATCCGCCGCGCCGCCGGTAAACAGCTTGCGCTGCCCGTCGACGGTGCCTTTCGGCTGCGCCTCGGGGTTGGACGAAACCCGATACGCCAGCCCCACCGAAGCCGGATCGCGGCCCGCCTTCTCCGTCAACCCGCGCAGCTTCGCCGCGCCTGCCTGGAACCGGCCCAAAGTATCCATCGGGAACTGCGGGTTGGTGCCGATCGGGTACCACGCATCGCCATACTTTGCCGTCCGCCGCATCGCCGGCCCGCTCTCGCCGCCCACCCAGATCGGGATCGCGCCTTGAGGTGGTTTCGGCGGAAATAGCACATCCTTGAACTTCACATATTTGCCGTCGAACGAGGGCGTGTCGGACGTCCACAACTCCCGGCACACCGCCATGAATTCATCGGTCACCGCGCCACGTTCCGCGAACGGCAGCGTGCCGACGGCGAGGAACTCCTCCTCGCACCAGCCGGCGCCGATGCCCAGCGTCAGCCGCCCCTTGGACAGGAAGTCGATGGTCGCCAGGATCTTCGCCGTCAGCACCGCCGGCCGATGCGGCACCACCATCACTGACGTCACGATCCGCAGCGTCTTCGTCGCCGCGGCGATGAACGTCGCCGCCGTCAGTTGCTCCAGCCGAGCGGCCGCGGCGCCGGACGGGAACTCCCCGGAATCGGAATACGGATAGCGCGAGGCGATGCTGGTCGGGATCATCAGGTGGTCGCTGACGGTGACGTAATCGAAGCCCAGTGCCTCGGCCTCCGTCGCGATGCGCAGCAGGCTGTCCGGCTCGATCAACGGCCCGCTGGTTGGGGCACTGCAACCGATCTGCATTCGTTCCTCCTGTCTGGATTGCGTTATGAAACCCGATAGCACACGATACGCCGCAAAGAGGCAACGGGGAGTGGTCCCAGCATGGACTTCGGTATCCATATCGGCACGCGCGGCTGTCTGACCACGCGTGAGAATATCATGGCGATGGCGTCCAAGGCCGAAGCGTCAGGCTATGCCATCATCGGCGTCGCCGACCACCTGATCGTGCCGGTCCACACCGACGTGCGCTATCCCTACACCGCCGACGGCATCTGGCCCGGCGCCCCGACCGGCGAGTGTTTCGACGCCATCGCCACACTGACCTTCCTCGCCGGCTTCACCCAGCGGATCAGGCTGCTGACCTCGGTGCTGGTGGTGCCATACCGCCCCGCCGTCCTGACCGCCAAGCTGCTGACGACAGCCGATGTCCTGTCCGGCGGCCGCGTCATCGCCGGCATCGGTTCGGGCTGGATGAAGGAAGAGTTCGACGCGCTCGATACCCCGCCGTTTGAGGATCGCGGCGCCGTCACCGACGAATACATCCGCGCCTGGAAAGCGCTGTGGACCGAAGACCGGCCCTCGATGGACGGCAAATTCGCGAAATTCAGCAACGTCGTGTTCAAGCCGAAACCGACGTCGAAGCCGCATCCGCCCATCTGGGTCGGTGGCGAAAGTGCCCCCGCGCTCCGTCGTGCAGCCCAGATCGGCGACGGCTGGTATCCGGTGTCGAACAACGCCCACATCCTGATGAACACCCCTGCCCTGCTGAAAGCGGGTATCGACCGCCTGCACCGCGCCGCCGAGAAAGCCGGACGCGACCCCACCACCATCGATATCGCCTATGTCTGGTTCATGCCGCCGCGCTGGACCGCCAAAACCAACGCCGAGGGCCAGCGGCAGATGTTCACCGGCAGCGCCGACGACATGCTGGAAGACGCCGCCGCTTTCGCCGCCGTCGGCGTCAACCACTTGATCGTCTACGCACAGCAGCCCACCATTGAGGCAACACTGGACGTCCAGCAGCGCTTTGCCGAGGACGTAGTACGGAAATCATCATGACCGATCTCACCTGGCTGGAATCCGCCTCGCTGGAAGACCTGATGGCCCAGGCGGCGGCGAAGCGTGACGCGGCGTTCGGGCGCACCGTCTCCTACTCGCGGAAGGTGTTTATTCCGCTGACAAAACTGTGCCGCGACGTCTGCCATTACTGCACCTTCGCCGAACGCCCCCGTGCCGGCCACGCCGCCTATCTGTCGGCCGCCGAAGTCCTGGCGATCGCCCGAGCCGGTGAAGCCGCCGGCTGCACCGAGGCGCTGTTCACCCTCGGCGACAAGCCGGAACTGCGCTATCGGGCGGCGCGAGAGGCGTTGGCCGAACTCGGTCATGAAACGACGATCAGCTACCTGCGCGAGATGTGCGCGCTGGTTCTGAAGGGAACCACCCTGCTGCCGCATGTGAACCCCGGCATCATGACGCGCGAGGAAATCGCCAGCCTGCGGGAAGTATCAGCCAGCCAGGGGATCATGCTGGAATCCACCAGCGAACGGCTGTGCCATCAGGGCGGCGTCCATTACGGATCCCCCGACAAACTGCCCGAAGTCCGCCTGGAAATGATCCGCGTGGCCGGCGAACTGGCGGTGCCGTTCACCACCGGCATCCTGATCGGCATCGGCGAGACGCGAGCGGAACGTCTCGACGCCCTGGTGGCAATCCGCGACCTGCACGAACAACACGGCCACATCCAGGAAGTGATCGTGCAGAATTTCCGGGCGAAGCCGGACACCAAGCTGGCGGGGGCAGGCGAGCCCGATCTGCTCGACCTGCTCTGGACCATCGCCGCGGCTCGGCTGATCCTGCCCGCGGATGTGCATGTGCAGGCGCCGCCGAACCTGTCGCCGGGCGTGTATCAAAAGCTGATCGGCGCCGGCATTGACGATTGGGGTGGCGTC
>DATAZJ010000436.1:0-4409 GCA_036272115.1 Rhodopila sp.
AACAACGCCTGCCCCGCGCGTATCGTCACCCCCTCCGTCACCGCCGCGCAGCACTGAAACCCCTCCGGCGCGAACACGATGATGGTGGACCCATGCTCGAACCACCCCATTTCCTCGCCCTTTTGCAGCGCCGCGTCGCACGCGAACGTCCGCCGGGTTCCCTCCCGTCCTCGCAGCGGCAAATCCAGGAAGCGCAGCCGGATACCCGCCACCAGGATCGCCGCCACCGGCACCAGCGTCAGCGCATGGCCGCCGCGCGCCAACCTGGTCCGGATCACCGCCCGCTCATTCTTGCAGAACAGCGCCGCAACCCGCCGCAACGCCACCGGATTGACGTTCCAGACATCGCCCGGGAAATGAGACACCGATTCCACAAGGCAATCATGCGGCGCATGAAACCGGTGATACATGCTCGACGTCAGCCGCAGCGTGACGTAGCACCCATTGCGAAACGCCTCCGCATGCACCGCGTCCCCCAGCAGGTCGTCCAGCGCATAGCCGAACCCCTTCACCTGCAAGACCTGCCCGTCTTCCACCACCCCGCACGCGCCAACGATCGCATCGCACGGGCTGACCACGATCGCCGGATCCATCTCCACCGGCCTGGCCCCGTCCTTCAGCACGCGGGTAAAACAATCATGCATGCTGCGAAACCGCGTCTGTTTCGCCTCGCTCAGGTCAAGGTCGGCGAAAAACCCCCACACCGCCAGCGAGACATCGCGCACCAGCGGCTGCTCGATCCGGCTGAACCAGCCGATGAACCGCGTCAGCAGCCGGCGCGGGATTCGATTGGTCAACAGGAAGTTCAACTCATCCTGTTGCACAATCTTCATTATCGTTGAGCGAAGCGTCATGAGAATCAGGCGATTACCACGTCACCCGAGGCCATGTCCGCGCGATGTTCATGACAGTTTTGTACACGGCCGCCGCCGCTGCTTTATTGGCGTATGTGTCCGCAAGGGCAAAAACCCGCCTGGACCTGTCCCTGGCGAAACACCGCTCGCTCACCGGCCACGCCCGCATGGCCAGGCGGGTCGCCTCGCTCATCCCGTTCTACGACTTTGACGAGGACCGTTTCTTCCGCTCCGACGACGCGCCCGACGTTATCGCCAGCCGGCGCCGCGACAGCCTGACACGACTGTCGCAACTCTGGGGCCAACGCTTCGGCCAGACCATCGCCACCACAAGGCAGGCCGCCGGCGGCATTTCCGACCTGCAGTTCACCGCCGCGTACCGTGTGCCGTTCCAGTACAGCCGGCTCGTCCGCCAGCATCTGCCGACGGGATCGTTTCTGGCGTCATCATCCGGCGTGACCGTCACCGACCTCGACGGCAACGTCTTCTACGACCTGACCGGGTCCTACGGGGTCAATCTGTTCGGCCACGATTTCTACAAGGACTGCATCGACCGCGGCGCCGAACGGGTGCGCGACCTCGGCCCTGTCCTCGGCGCCTATCACCCCGCCGTCACCGACAACGTCACCCGCCTGCGCGAGATTTCCGGCCTCGATGAGGTCTCGTTCCACATGTCCGGCACCGAGGCGGTGATGCAGGCGGTCCGCCTCGCCCGCTACCACACCGGCCGGTCACACCTGGTGCGGTTTTGCGGCGCCTATCATGGCTGGTGGGGCGACGTGCAGCCCGGCATCGGCAATCCGGTGCCGGCCGATCGCACCTACACATTGGCGGAAATGTCCGAACGCACCCTGCGCGTCCTGCGCCGGCGACGCGACATCGCCTGCGTTCTGGTCAACCCGTTGCAGGCGTTGCATCCGAACGCCGCCGCCCCAGCGGACTCGTCGCTTGTGGACAGCGGCCGCCGCGCCGGCTTTGACCGCCAGGCCTACACCGACTGGCTGCGGCAACTTCGGCACGTATGCAACGAACGCGGCATCGTCCTGATCTTCGACGAAGTCTTTGTCGGCTTCCGCCTCGCCCAAGGCGGGGCCAAGGACTATTTCGGCGTCCAACCCGATCTGATCACCTACGGCAAGACCCTGGGCGGCGGCCTCCCGGTCGGCGTGCTGTGCGGCCGAGCCGACCTGATGCGGCGCTACCGCACCGATCACCCGGTCGACGTCTGCTTCGCCCGAGGCACGTTCAACGCCCACCCCTACGTCATGGGCGCCATGCAGGCGTTCCTGCAGCGCCTGGCCTCCCCTGAAATCCAGGCCTTGTACGGCGATCTGGACCGCCTATGGAACGACCGAGCCGCGCGTCTGAACGCCCGCCTGCACGCGGCGGACCTGCCCGTCCAGGTCGAAAACCTGTCGTCGATCTGGACTGTCTGCTACACGCGCCCATCACGCTACAACTGGATGCTGCAATACTACCTGCGTATCGAGGGACTGGCGCTTAGCTGGGTCGGCACCGGCCGCCTGATTTTCAGCCTGAATTTCTCGGAAGCGGATTTCGACGCCGTGGCCGACCACTTCATCGCGGCCAGCGAAGCGATGCGGCGCGACGGCTGGTGGTGGGCCGGTACAACGATGACCAACCGCTCGATCAAGCGCCGGATTCTGCACGAGATGTGGGCCCACCGCCCCTTCCTGAATCCCGGCCGTGCCGAAGCGTGATCGCCGAACGCCAGCCGGCGTCTTGCAAAACCCGCGTCACCACGGACCGCAAACCAAATCCGACGTAAATTCCAGCAAACTCACCAAAGACCGCGAGCCAGCACCGCCAGACCGGCAAAGCGGAAACGTCAATTCACGCGTCCCCTACGCCACCGCCTCCCGCCGCCGCAGCAGCAGCACCATCAGCGCCATCCCCGGCAGCGCCCCGGCCATGCAGACCACATAGAACCAGGTCCACCCCAGCGCCGCCGCCATCACCCCCGACACCCCGCCGATCGTGTGGATCGCCAGCATCGGCACCGATGACAGCAGCGCATACTGGGTCGCCGCGAACCGCCGCGCGCACAGCGCCGACAGGAACGTCAGGAACGCCGCATCGGCCATGCCCTGCGCGAACGCCTCGGCACAAACCGTCGCGTACAGCACGCCGTGCTGCCCCGCCGAGACCGACAGCAGCACATACATCGCCATCGCCAGGGTCTGCGCCGTCCCGGTCCACAGCAGCGCACGCCCCACCCCGACCCGTATCACCAGCCACCCCCCAAGGGTGATCCCGGCCAAGGTCGCCCCCAACGAGAACGGCCCCGTCGCCGCGATCGACGCTCGGTCGAAGCCCAGATGCAGATAGAACGGCGCCGTCATCAGCCCGGCCATCGCCTCGCCCAGCTTGAACAGCGCGACGAACGCCAGCACCAGCAGCGCCGACGGCCGCATCAGGAACGACCGGATCGGCTCGATCACCGCCTGCCGCAACCCACGCGCAGGCGCCGCATCCGGCGCATCCTCGCGATCCGCCGCCAAGGTCACCAGCGTGCCGCAGGCGATCAGCGCCGCCACCCCCAGCAGCGGCCAGTGCCACCCGGTGAACTGAGACACCGCGACGACCCCGGACATGGACACCAGCATCGCGACCCGATACCCCCAGACATAGGCCGCCAGCGCCACGCCCTGCCGCCGTTCCGGGAAAATTTCGA
This sequence comes from Rhodopila sp., assembly GCA_036272115.1. GTDB lineage: Bacteria > Pseudomonadota > Alphaproteobacteria > Acetobacterales > Acetobacteraceae > Rhodopila. The sequence goes on from DATAZJ010000436.1 coordinate 3,550, forward strand.
TCCGCCAGGCATCGATCGCGATATCCTGGGTCGCCGACAGCACCGCGACACTCGCAGCCGCCGCGAACGCCGCCACCGGCGCCACGGCGGGATGCGACAGCGCCAGCAGCACCGCCGCCGCCCCCAGCGCCGGCTGCACCAGCAGCAGCCAGCCGCGCCGCCGTCCGAAGCCACGCAGCACTCGCAGCGGCGGCATCTGATCCAGCAGCGGCGCCCACAGGAACTTCAGCGAATACGCCAGCCCGATCCAGGCGGTCAGCCCGACCACCGCCAGACCCGTCCCGCTGCCGGACAGCCACAACCGGAAGGTGAATCCCGACAGCGGCAGCGGCAGGCCCGAGACGAACCCATACGCCGCCATCGCCACCAGGCGGCGTTCGATATGTATGAGGCGGGGACGCATCAGGCGGGGACGCATCAGGCGGGAATGTTCGCGTCGCCCTTGCCCAGCGGCCGCTGCATCGTCACCACGTCCAGCCAGCGGCCGAACTTGATGCCCGCCGCCTTCATCGTGCCGATCATCTGGAAGCCCAGGCTGGCATGCACGCCGATCGACCCGACATTCTCCGAATCACCGATCACCGCGATCATCTGCCGCAATCCCGCCGCCGTCCCCAACTCGATCAGCCGGGTCACCAGCGCCTTGCCGACCCCCTGGCCGCGCACATCCTCACGCACATAGATACTGTCCTCGACGGTGAAGCGGTACGCCGAACGCTCGCGGAACGGGGCGTAGTAGCCGTAGCCCAGCACCCCCGTGGCGTCGGTGGCGACCAGCCAGACATGGCCGCAATCCACCACCTTGTGGAAGCGCCCCTGCATATCCTCCACCGAGGGCGGTTCCTCCTCGAACGTGCCGG
>DATAZJ010000437.1:0-6584 GCA_036272115.1 Rhodopila sp.
CCGAACGCTTCGTTTGACCGCGTGATCCGAGCCCTCGGCTTCGGGCGACCACGCTTTAGTCGGGAGAGAATGACATGGCTGCGATCACCGCCGCCCTGGTGAAGGATCTGCGCGAGAAGACCGGCGCGGGCATGATGGACTGCAAGAAGGCGCTGACCGAAACCGACGGTGACATCGAGGTCGCCATCGACTGGCTGCGCAAGAAGGGCCTCGCCGCCGCCGCCAAGAAGTCCGGCCGCGTTGCCGCCGAGGGCCTGGTCTGCGTCGCCACCGCCCAGAACAAGGCGGCGATCATCGAGGTCAACGCCGAAACCGATTTCGTCGCCCGCAACGAGACCTTCCAGGGCTTCGTCGAGGCGGCCGCCAAGATCGTGCTGGACGTCGGCGACGACCTGGATGCGGTCAAGGCCGCGCCGTTCCCCGGCACCGGCCGCACCGTCGCCGAGGAATTGACCCACCTGGTCGCCACCATCGGTGAGAACATGACGATCCGCCGCGCCAAGGTGCTGTCGGTGAAGCAGGGTGTCGTCGCGTCCTACATGCACCAGGCGCTGAAGCCCGGCCTCGGCAAGATCGGCGTGCTCGCCGCGGTCGAAGGTCCCGGCGAGTTCGCCACGCTGGAAACCCTCGGCCGTCAGGTCGGCATGCACGTCGCCGCGACCCGGCCCGAAGCCCTGGACGTGGACGCCGTCGATCCGGCGGCGCTCGAACGCGAACGCGCCGTCCTCAGCGACCAGGCCCGCACCTCCGGCAAGCCGGAGAATATCATCGAGAAGATGGTCGAAGGCCGCATCCGCAAATACTACGAGGAAGTGGTGCTGCTGGAGCAGGTGTGGGTGCATGACGGCGAAAGCCGCGTGCGTGCGGTCGTCAAGAAGGCCGGCGTCACGCTGACCGGCTTCGTCCGCTTCGCGCTGGGCGAGGGCATCGAGAAGCCAAAGGATGACTTCGCCGCCGAGGTCGCCGCCACCGCGGGCGTCTGATCGTCAACCAGCGGCTTGTCCATGGCGGGCGGTATCACTAGGGTGCCGCCCGTTCCTTATTGTGCCATAGGAATCGTATGACCCCCCCTGCTGTCTATAAGCGTGTGCTGCTGAAGCTGTCCGGGGAAGCGTTGATGGGCCGCCGAGAGTTTGGCCTGGATACCGATACCGTCAACGCCATCGCCAACGACATCAAGGCCGTCGTCGCCATGGGCGTCGAGGTGTCCGTCGTCATCGGCGGCGGCAACATCTTCCGTGGCGTGTCCGGCGCCGCCTCCGGCATGGATCGCGCCCAGGCCGACTACATGGGCATGCTGGCAACCGTGATGAACGCGCTCGCCATGCAGTCCGCTCTGGAAAAGCGCGATGTTCCCACCCGGGTGCAGTCGGCGATCCCGATGGCCTCGGTGTGTGAGCCGTATATCCGCCGCCGGGCGGAGCGCCATATGGAAAAGGGCAGGGTGGTGGTGTTCGGCGCCGGCACTGGCAATCCGTTCTTCACCACCGACACCGCCGCGGCGCTGCGCGCGGCGGAGATGCAATGCGATGCGCTGCTGAAGGGCACCCAGGTCGATGGCGTCTATTCCGCCGACCCGCGCAAGGTGAAGGACGCCACCCGTTTTGAGCAGTTGACCTATCTCGACGTTCTCGCCAACGATCTTGGCGTCATGGACGCCGCCGCGATCAGTCTGGCTCGGGAAAATCACCTCCCGATCATCGTCTTCAATATCCACGCCCCGGGTGCGTTCGCCCAGGTCATGCGCGGCGAGGGCGCATTCACCAGGATTACCGAGTAACCAAGGGTTGGGAGGCACCATCATGGCCACCGCTGATCTGAGCAGCCTGAAGCAGGATATCACCCGCCGCATGGATGGCGCGCTGGAGACGCTGCGCCGGGAATTCGCCGGCCTGCGTACCGGCCGCGCCCATCCCGGCCTGCTGGACCCGGTGAAGGTCGTCGCCTACGGCACCGAAATGCCGCTGAACCAGGTCGGCACCGTCGGCGCGCCGGAACCGCGCATGCTGACCGTGCAGGTCTGGGACAAGTCGATGATCACGGCGGTCGAAAAGGCGATCCGCGAGTCCGGCCTGGGACTCAACCCCGCCACCGATGGCATGCTGGTCCGGGTACCGATCCCGCAATTGACCACCGAACGGCGCAATGAGCTGGCCAAACTGGCCCATAAATACGCCGAAGGCGCGAAAATCTCGGTCCGCGGCGTTCGTCGCGACGGCATGGAGCAGATCAAGGGCCACGAGAAGAAGCACGATATCGGCGAGGACCTGGCCAAGAACTGGTCGGACGAGGTGCAAAAACTCACCGATCAGTTCATTAAAAAGGTGGACGAAGCGCTCACGGACAAGGAAAAGGACATCAGGCAGGTCTAGGGCGGGTCGGGAACAGGGTGCCGATCGTCGTCAAGCGGACAGCCATGGGCCTGGTGTCGGAGGACGTCGTGTCAACAGCCATCGCGGCGTCTGAGGTGATCGCCGAGGTTTCCCCGATCGGTGTCCGTGAAACCCGGCCGAACGTGCCCGGCCATGTCGCCATCATCATGGACGGCAACGGACGCTGGGCCAAATCGCGCGGCCTGCCGCGGATCGCCGGTCATCGCGAAGGATCCCGAGCGGTGCGGCGGGCGATCGAGGCGGCGATCCAGTCGGGCGTGTCGTGGTTGACCATCTACGCATTCAGCAGTGAGAACTGGCGTCGCCCGGCGGGCGAAATCCTCGACCTGACCGGCCTGCTGCGCCGCTATCTGCGGTCGGAAATCGCCGAACTGAAGCAATCCGGCGTGCGCCTGCGGTTCATCGGGGACCGCGGCCGGTTCGATCCCGATATCCAGGTCGACCTGGAGGCCGCCGAACGCGACACCGAGGTCAACACCCGCCTCAACCTGACCATTGCGTTGTCTTACGGCGCTCGCGCTGAGATCGCCGCCGCCGCACGGGCGGCAGTGGAAGCTGCGCAGGCCGGGTGCCTGGATGCCGATGATCTGGGGGAGGAGGTCTTCGCCAGTTTCCTCGCCACCGCCGGCATGCCGGACCCCGACCTTGTGATCCGCACCTCGGGCGAGCAGCGGCTGTCGAATTTCCTGCTGTGGCAGGCGGCGTATGCCGAACTGGTGTTTCTTGACGTGCTGTGGCCGGATTTTGACCACGGTCATTTCGGCGCGGCGCTGAAGGAGTTTGCCCGGCGGGAACGGCGCTTCGGCGCACGCAAGGACTAGACAAACTGCCAAGGGACGCGACCGTGGCATCCGCCCGCTGGGCCGATCTCAGGCTACGAATCCTGTCGGCCTCGGTATTGGCGCCACTCGCACTAGGCTGCATTTGGATCGGCGGCGCGGCATTCGCCGGGCTGATCGTGCTGATCGCCATCGGCCTCTCCTATGAATGGCTGGGCTTGTGCCGCCGGCGCGCCTCACCGCCGGCGGCGCTGCTGTTTGCCGCCCTTCCGCTGGCCGTGCTGCTGACCGCACGCGGCGACATGACGGCGGCGTTCCTGCTGCTGGCCGCCGCCACCGTCGCCGGAGCCGCGATCGGTGGCGGCCTGTCCCCGGCCCACCCGCTCGGTTTCGGAATTCCCTATCTCGGCCTGGGCGCGGTGGCGCTGGTGTGGCTGAGGCAGCCATCCGGCGTCGGTGGCGTCAATGTGATCGTCCTGCTGATGGTGGTCTGGGCGAGCGATATAGGCGCCTACATCGCTGGCCGGGCGATCGGCGGGCCGCGGCTGGCACCGGCCATATCGCCGGGAAAGACCTGGTCTGGTGCCGTCGGCGGCCTGGCTGCGGCGGCCTTGGTGGGGGCCGTGGCCTCGGCGATCCTGCGAGATGGGGCGGTTTCCTGGCATCCGATTCTGTTTGCGGTGCTGATCGGCATCATCAGCCAGGCGGGAGATCTTTTCGAAAGCCAGTTGAAGCGCCATTTCGGTGTCAAGGACTCCGGCAGCATGATCCCGGGCCATGGCGGCCTGCTGGATCGGCTGGATGCGTTGCTGACCGCCGTGCCGGCGGCGGCACTACTGGCGTTGACCCTGGGACGTGGAGTAGTGCTTTGGAAATGAACGTGGTTTCTCAATCCTCTCCCAAGCCCCGCACCGTCACGGTCCTCGGCAGCACAGGCAGCGTCGGAACCCAGACGATCGAACTGCTGTCGGCGGTCCCAGGTCGCTTCCAGATACGGGCGTTGGTCGCCGGCCGCAACGCCGCGCTGCTCGCCAAACAGGCGATCGCCCTGCGCGCCGAAATCGCCGTCGTCGCCGACCCGTCGGCCTATGCCGCGCTGCGCGACGCGCTGGCCGGCACCGGGATCGAATCCGCCGCCGGCACCGAAGCCGTCGTGTCGGCCGCCGCACTGCCGGCGGACTGGACCATGGCAGCGATCACCGGCGCCGCCGGCCTTGCCTCCACCCTGGCGGCGATCCGCCGTGGCGCCTTTGTCGGTCTGGCCAACAAGGAAGCCCTGGTCTGCGCCGGCGATGTGATGCTGCGCGCGGTGAAGGAGGCCGGTGCGACGCTGTTGCCGGTGGATTCGGAGCACAACGCGATTTTCCAGTCGCTGGCGGACGGCAACCGCGATGCGGTGGAAAAGATCATCCTGACCGCCTCGGGTGGCCCATTCCGCACCGCCAGCCTGGACGAAATGGCCAGCGCCACGCCGGAAATGGCGCTGCGCCATCCGGTCTGGTCGATGGGCGCCAAGATCAGCATCGATTCCGCGACCATGATGAACAAGGGACTTGAAGTCATCGAAGCGGCCCGCCTGTTCGACCTGGACGAAACCAGGATCGATGTGTTGTTTCATCCGCAATCGGTCATCCACAGCATGGTCTGCTACCATGACGGGTCGGTCATGGCGCAACTCGGGTCCCCCGACATGCGCATTCCGATCGCCCACACGCTGGCCTGGCCAAAGCGGATGGCGACCAAATCCCCCCGGCTCGATCTGGCCGCCGTCGGCCGCCTGGAATTCGAGGCACCCGACCTGGTTCGTTTTCCCGCCCTGCGGCTTGCAAGAGAAGTATTGCAAATCGGCGGCGGAACGCCCACCATCTTAAATGCGGCGAATGAGATCGCTGTTGAGGCATTTCTTCAGAAACGTGTCGGATTTTTGGACATATCTCGGATTGTGGAGCGCGTGCTCCAGGCGTTGGGAACACCAAAGGCCGATACGCTGGACGATGTGATCGCCGTCGACGCGACCGCGCGCCGGACGACCCGCGAACTGCTGCCTGTCCACGCCCTGTGATCATGCCGACCTTCACGCCGTCCCTGGAGACACGATCTTGCTGACAGTCATTCCGGAATTCGTTCGCAGCGCGGCGGCCTTCGTCGTCGTCCTGGGCGTGCTGGTCTTCGTGCATGAGTTCGGCCATTACCTGGCCGCCCGCTGGCGCGGTGTCCGGGTCGAGGCGTTCTCGATCGGCTTCGGCCGGGCAATCACCTCCTGGACCGACAGACGCGGCACGGTGTGGAAGCTGGCCTGGCTGCCGCTGGGCGGTTACGTGAAGCTGCACGGGCAGGAGCGTCCGCAGGACGTGGCGGAGGAAGTACGCGCCCAGTGGGTCCCGGGTGAGACGTTCCACGACAAGCCGGTGCTGTCCCGGGCGATCGTCGTCGCCGCCGGTCCGATCGCCAATTTCCTGCTGGCCATGGTCCTGTTCGCCGGCCTGTTCAGCGTGCTCGGCACACCCTTCACCCTGCCGGTCGTCGGCGCCGTGGTGCCGGACTCAGCCGCCTCACGCGCGGGCCTGATGGTGAACGACCGCATCGTCACCATCGCCGGCCAGCCGATCGCCACGTTCGAGGACCTGCAGCACGAGATCGCCACCCATCCCGGCACCAAGCTGGCAATGACGATCAAGCGCGACGGCACCGACCGGACGATCCAGGTGACGCCGGACTCGCATAACGACGGCGGCCACAAGGTCGGCTTGCTGGGCGTCCGCGGCGGTGAAGTGGAATACCGCAAGGTGAGCCTGCCGGTCGCGCTGTGGAGCGGCGTGACCCAGACATGGACCATCACCGCCGAAACGTTCAAAGGCGTGGCGCAGATGATCAGCGGCAGCCGCGGCACCGAAGACCTCGGCGGGCCGCTGCGGATCGCTCAGTTGTCCGGCCAGGTCGCCCAACTGGGTGTTGCCAGCCTGATTTCGTTCATCGCCGTGCTGTCGGTAAACCTCGGCTTGATCAATCTGTTCCCGATCCCGGTGCTGGATGGCGGCCATCTGTTGTTCTATCTGGCGGAGGCACTGCGTGGCCGGCCGCTGCCGCAACGGGCGCAGGAATACGGATTTCGGGCGGGGCTGGCGTTTCTGGTCGGTATGTTTGTGTTCTCGACCTGGAACGATCTGACCCATCTCGGGTTGTTCCGCTGGGTCGCCGGCCTGCTCGGTTAGCCCGCCGTCATTGCCAGCACCGTCCGGCGGGCGCCCCGAGTCGCGGCGCCCGCCGGACGAAATCGCGATCGCCCTATCGACGGCCCCGGATTTCTTTTTCCAAATCAAAAACTTAAACAAAGAGTGACAGACGGGCCGACGGCAAACAGCGCCACTAGCATCGGTGACAGCCCATCGTTATGGTGCGCGCCGTTCGCGTG